>CAUZVF010000116.1:0-9340 GCA_963582955.1 Planctomycetota bacterium | reverse complement strand
GATTCCCGACTACCTGCGGCCGAAGCCATCATTTCGACGCGCTTTGCCTTATCTGATCGTGACGGCCGCGGCACTTGTTTGGATCGCCCTAGTGGCCATCGACCCAACCCTCTATCCGCGGCTATTCGGAACCGACGAAGAAAAACGATTAGTGCTTAACGACGAGGACCAAGAAGACGGTGCGGTCCCGCCGTTGGCTAACAACAACGCGAACACGCAAACAAGTTCAGTTAACCAACAAACGTCAATCGCCAGCGCCACGAAAGGCACTGAGGCCGGCACCGGTCCGTCGCCCGATAATTCAGTGCCAATCAACATCGATCCATTACCACCGAACGACGTGCCAGACTCACCGCCATCGAAAACGACGAATAAACCGCCATTGCTGCCCGAAGATAAGACGCAGCCTCCGAAAGAGCCGAAGCCGGTCGTCGTTGCAAACAATGACAACAAGCCGAAGACGGATAGCCCGAAGAAACAAACGAATGATGGCGATCCCAAGACTCCGGCCGATGCGAAGAAACCTATTCCGGCGGCGCAAGCCGAAGCGTTCGAAGCTCCGCCAATCGAGTACGCGTCGGCCAGTGGAATCCTGTTGCGGTATGCACCTGACAAGAAAGACTGGATGGCTGTCGGGATTCAATCGGCGATCGAGGCGAACGATGTCATCGCGTCGCCCGAACCTTTTCGAGCGACTCTGAAAGTTGGGCCTGATTTGTGCCAATTGTCCCTATTGCCGGGAACAAATCTGCAAGTGTTGGCGCCCACCGAGAAAGCGGCGGTTGGATTTCGTGTTGTCCAGGGCCGAGTCGTTCTGTCGGCACCGGAAGGTGCCGTGAATGATGACCAAAGCGTCGTCGTTGGCATCGAACTGCATGGAGAATCCTGTCAACTGGAATTGGTCGGTGCCGACGCACTCTGTGGAATCGAAATCTTGCGTCGCGAGCCGGAACGATTGGACCACGATTTTGGAGAAGACAGTTACACGGGTGCATTGTTTGTCATTAAGGGCTCGGTTCGTTTCACTGACGGATCGGGGACCGCTCAGGTCATCGGCAGCAACGATTGGCTGCCACTGACTCCCGAAGACCGTAAGAAAGCGATTGACCCCAAGAATCCCGTACCTCGGCCGCCGTTGCTCGAAATTCCCGAATGGCTCGACACGGCCGGCAAGCGAACGTCGGCGACGCGGCGACGGCATGCCAAATACTTTGCCAAGGAATTCGATCTTGCACAGCCGTTGCGGTTCAGTATTCCTGCCGTGATCAACGCGCCGCGCCCGGCGATTGCCGAATTAGCCGTCAAATGCCTGGCAGTCACCGATAGTTATGCTGCATTAGTTCAGGCGCTCGAACGGGCCGACCACGAAGAAGCCCGCATTGCCGCGATTAAGGGCTTGCGAGCTTGGTTGCCCACCGCGCCCGAGAACAAAGACTTGTTAAAGGCCGAGTTGGCAAAACATTTTCATCCCGATACGTCTCAGGCACTTTACCTGCTGATGTGGGGATACAGCGCTGAGGATTTGATGCGGACAACTCCGGCGCCAACTCCGTCGGACGACCTGATTCGTTGGCTGCAGCACGAGGACATTGAAGTGCGGGAATTGGCCTTCTATCATGTTTACCGGCTGACTGGAAAGAAGAACGATTATCGGCCGAATAGTCCGGGCGGACAGCGTCAAGCGGCCGTTCGCCGATGGCAAGCCCAGCTCGCACGTGACAAAGCCTTGTTAAAAGAATGAGACGAAACCTTTCCGGATTATTCAACGACCAGAACAAGGCCTGAAACGGCGTCAGGCCGGCCGATTTCAATGCTGAATCAATTGCGTCAACTTCTGGGAATGATCCGATTCAGCCACACCGTCTTCGCGTTGCCGTTTGCGTTGCTTTCCGCGGCATTGGCGTGGCAGCACACATCGTTTCGTTGGCGAGACCTGTTTGGGATTCTGCTGTGCATGATCTTTGCGCGATCGGCGGCGATGGCGTTTAACCGTCTCGTGGACCGCGGAATTGATGCGGAAAACCCAAGAACGGCCGCACGCCACATTCCCACTGGAATTCTGAGTGTCACGGCAGTAACGGTTTTTACCGTTGTGTGCTCGATCGCTTTTGTTGCCTCGACGTTGTTGTTTCTTCCCAATCGGTGGCCGATCTATCTGTCCGTGCCCGTGCTGTTGTTTCTGTTGGGATATTCCTACGCAAAGCGGTTCACGGTTTGGTGTCATTACTGGCTCGCCACGGCGTTGATGCTGTCACCGATCGCAACTTGGATTGCCATCACGGGAACGGTTGACATTGCCCCCGTTCTTCTGGCGGCCGTGATCTTTTTCTGGGTCGGCGGCTTCGACATCATTTATGCGTGCCAAGACACGGATTTCGATCGCGAGAAAAACCTATTCAGCGTTCCGGCCCGATGGGGAATCGCCACGAGCCTTCGAATTGCGATGTTCAGCCATCTGTGTACGATCGCCTGTTTGTTCGGTTTGTGGTACGTCGCCGGTTTGGGACTCGTCTTCTTAATCGGCATCACATGCGTGGCCGGTCTGCTGATGTACGAGCACTGGCTGGTACGCCCCGACAACCTGACGCGAGTCGGCGTCGCGTTCTTCAACGTCAACGCCATCATTAGTATTGGACTGTTCGTCGTCGGGTTAGCTGATCTTTGGCTCGCTGTGCCATTGTTTTAGCTTGGGAGAATTCAGACAGGCGTATGCTCCGTGATCGGTCCTCGGCCTTTTTTTTGCTCTGGTGGCCGATCGTCCGGGTGACGACTAGAATGTTTTGGGACACAATCGGAAAGCACCGAGATTTTTTGAAAATGAATCGCAATGCCCTCACGTGAATACCAATCGCGACTCAAACGAATCACCGAGCAAATCGAGTCGGGTGAGCGGATTGCGTTCGACGATGGGGTGTTCTTGGACCAGAACGCCGATGTGCTGACGCTGGGCCGCCTGGCAAACATCATTCGCGAGCGGAAGAACGGAAATTTCGCGTACTACAACACCAACATGCATTTGAACCCGACGAACGTGTGTGTCTATCGATGCACGTTTTGTGCGTTTCGATCCGATTTGAAGGCTCCCAAGGCGTACACTTTCACCGACGACATGATTCGCAACCGAGTTCACGAAGCCGTCGAATCGGGCGCCACGGAAATTCATGTCGTCGGCGGTTTGCATCATCAGAAGAAGTTTGACTGGTACTTAAACGTCATCCGAACCATCCGTGAGACTTCGCTGGAATTGCACATCAAGGCATGGACGGCCGTCGAAATTAGTTGGTTCAGCCATCTGACGAAGAAACCCTACGTCTGGATCCTGGAACAGATGATCGATGCCGGACTCGGCAGCATGCCGGGCGGTGGCGCGGAGATCTTTGACGAGGAAATTCGCTCGCAAATCTGTGAACACAAAGCCGATTCCACGGCTTGGTTCGACATTCATCGCACGGCCCACGAACTTGGCCTGCGCACAAACGCGACAATGCTCTACGGCCATCTGGAACAAGCAAAACACCGTGTCGATCATCTTTGCCGGCTGCGAGAATTGCAGGACGCGACCGGCGGTTTTCAAACGTTTATCCCACTCGCGTTTCATCCGGAAAACACGGGGCTGTCACACATCCCGAAAGCCGGCGGATTGACCGACCTGAAAACCATGGCCTTGTCGCGCATCATGCTCGATAATTTCGATCACATCAAAGCCTATTGGATCATGTTGGGCGAAAAGACCGCGCAGGTAGCACTCAGTTTCGGCGCCGATGATTTAGACGGTACCGTCGTCCACGAATTGATCTATCACGACGCGGGTGCCGAGACTCCGGAAGGCCTGACGGTCGAGCAAATCCACCAGCTGATCGAAGAAGCCGGCCGCGTTCCCATCGAGCGTGATACGCTATATCGTCGCGTTATCCGTGAAGGAAAGAATTGGAGTGTCGGCGAACCCGTTCTGGCTGCCGCGGCACCCTGATTGATTCTTGACTTGCGCCACATTTTTCTGTCGCCTTTCGCTCCGCGAAAGTGGCGCTACTTTCGCGGAGCGAAAGGCGACTTTGGTTGCGGCTTCGCCGCTTAGCAATGGCGCGGAAATTAAACCGGAATCTACCCAAGAATACCGGTTTTAATTCCGTGCCGTTCCTTAGATTCGCTCGGCACTTTGGGCCGAGCGGGCGTAAACGATTCCGACGATCAAGAACGTCACTAGCCCGGCGAGAATTGCCAACGCTTGGTGAGTTTGCGCACCAAAAGAATTGGAAACAGAGGCGACGATCCAAGGAATCGTCAGAATCAGCATTGTTTGAAACAAGATCAGTTCGATCGCGAATAATACGCCGGGCCCGGCGTCGGTTTTCGTTGGGCTGAATTCTTGTTCGTCTCGAACGAGAGGACTGTCGGATTCCGGATCGCTCACCACTTCGTCGGTCACGGCTCGCTTGCTGGCGAAGAAATGCCTTACCCATAAGAACACAGCCGCAATAGCGACCGCGATGATGGCAAACGAAATTAGTTTGACAGCATTCTCATCCATCAAGAAATCGTCGCAGACTGTGTCGATCACCGCCAGTCCGTTTGCGTTCACAATCGCCGAGTCGTACAACTTGTGGACGGAACGAAACGGCCCCGCCATATCAAAACGATGAATTCCATCGAGCCACTCGCCTGATTCTCACTCTTGGAATACTCAATACCATGCAAGCTCTGCCGATTCTGAAAGAACTGATCTCCATCCCCAGCGTCAACCCAATGGGCCGTGATTTGTCGGGTCCGGAGTATTTCGAAACTCGGCTAACCGAATGGTTGGCCGGCTTTTTCGAGCAGATCGGTGTCCTTTACGAGCAATTCGAGGTTGCGCCCGGACGAGCAAATATCTTGGCGCGGTTTGACTCACCCGGCAGTGCCACGACGATTATGATGGATGCCCACCAAGACACGGTCCCGACCGACGGCATGATCATCGATCCGTTCGATCCCGTCGTGAAGGACGGAAAGATCTATGGCCGCGGATCGTGTGACGTCAAAGGCGGCATGGCGGCAATGCTGGCGGCGTTCGCCCGGTTGGTCGACGACAGTCCGGCAGGCGCTGCCAATGTCGTCCTGTCGTGCAGCGTTGACGAGGAGGCCACGGTGATGGGCGTTCTGGATCTTGCGAAGTTGTGGACCGATCCCGAGCGGCGTACGGAGATTCTTCCGTCAGCTCCCGATATGTCACTCGTCGCCGAACCGACCGACTTGAACATCGTCGTCGCGCACCGCGGAGCAACCCGCTGGAAGATCAAGACTTCCGGTCGCGCCTGTCACAGCTCGACGCCCACGGATGGAATCAGCGCAATCTATCGCATGGGCAAAGTGCTGACATGTTTGGAGGAATACTCCGTGCATTTGCCAACCACGATTCCCGCTCACCCGTTGTGTGGTCAGGCTACGATCAGTGTCGGCCGGATCGAAGGCGGCATCAGTGTGAACACCGTCCCCGATTCGTGCACGATTGAGATCGACCGCCGCGTGATTCCAGGTGAAGACGGCGTCGAAGTCATTGACCAAGTCGCCAAGTACCTGCGAGAACGTCTCGATTTCGAAGTCGATATGCTGCCACGCTGGATCACCGGCGCATCCCTGCCTGACGACAACAACCACGGCTGGGCCGACCGGTTGATGGAACACATCGAAGCGGTTGCGGGATCGCGTGAAAAGATCGGCGTTCCGTATGGCACCAATGCCTCTCGCATTGCCGTCACCGGCGTCCCGTCGATCGTTTGCGGGCCCGGATCGGTCGATCAAGCTCATACGAAAGACGAGTGGCTACCCATCGACGAGTTGGAACAAGCGGCCGAGATCTACTACCGATTCTGTTCCAACGGCCACGACCGTCAATAAGTTTTGTCAACGTTGTATGCTCAGCAACCGAGCCAGCGATTCGGCGAGATTGTCGAGTGCGCTGCTGTCGGGCAGAGTGATCGTCAGTTTCGGTTGGCCCGAGTCGTCTTGCTCGATGCAATCGGACAAGCGCGTTTTCAATTCCGCCGCCAATTGCTTCGAGGCGGGCGTCTCTTCCCGTGGCGGAATCATCTCGCCCAGGAAATCAAACGCCGCACTCAGCAATTGCCCACCCGCCGCCGAAACCTTTTGTTTGCGGGCCAGTCGCTGAGCTTCTTCCTCACGCCGTTGCTTCTCGCTTTCGTCGGTCGGAGCATCTGGTTTGGCACCTAGTAAGACTTCCAGCCGTCGCTTTAATTCCTCCATTCCGCTCTGGAGGTCGACTTGATCGATGTCCGAATCAAAATCGAGCGACGCCAACGCGAGTTCGTGTTTGGCTGACAGAGTGGTGAGTAGGTTTTCTTCGATCGTGTTTTCCGTGACCAGAATATAGACCTGGACCGGACGCTTTTGTCCCATGCGGTGCGCGCGGGCAATACGTTGTTCCAACACGGCCGGATTCCACGGCAAGTCGACGTTGATGACCGTATTGGCGGCCTGCAGGTTCAAACCCGTCGAACCGGCGTTCGTCGAGATGAACAACCGGCAGTCGGGATCGTTTTGGAAACGATGCACCAACGGTTGCCGTTTCTTTTGCGGGACCGAACCGTCCAACCGGACGAAATCCAAGTTGCGTTTCTTCAGTAGCGGCTCGATCATGTTCAGCATTGTCGTCCATTCGGAAAACAGCACGATCTTTCGCCCGTCCTCTTGGAACAGCCGGTCCAGCAAGTCGTCCAGTTGTTCCAGCTTGCTGGAATACGCGGGAGTTTCCTTAGTCACGAGAAAAGTGCTGTCGGCCGACATGCGGCACATCAGCAGCGCCTTTTGCAGGCGCAACAGGTCCATTTCGGTGATGAATCTCTTGCGGACAATTGAACTGACGATCCGCATGTGAGCCGTATGCAAGTCGAGTTGCTCTTCCGTCGGCGCAATCCGCACAATTTCGTTCGTGCGCGGCGGCAACTCGCTCATCACCGAATCACGCGTGCGGCGCAGCAGGATAGGTTTCAGATTCTCACGCAAATGGGCCAGGTTTTTGTATCCCAGCACTTTGCCTTTCTCGTCGACCACGCGGTGATGGTTGAAGAATCGGAATGCCGGAGCCAGCCGGCGGTCGTCGATGAATTGCACGACGGAATACAGGTCGTCCAGCCGGTTTTCCAACGGTGTGCCCGACAACACCAACGCGAACCGCGACTTCAACGCTTTGACGACGTTGGTCGTCTTGGCTTCCCAATTCTTGATGCGTTGGCCTTCGTCCAGAATGATCAAATCCCACTTAACACGTTCGATGGACATAATGTCGCGCAGGACTTGCTCGTAATTGCAGATGGTGAAGAAAGCCTCGTTGTCGTACTGCTTCGTACGTTCGGCGCTCTTGCCAATAATCAGTTGGCAGTCGCGGTCGCAGAATTTGTGAATCTCGTTACGCCATTGTGACTTCAGTGACGCCGGGCAAATCACCAGTATTTTCTTGATGTCGGCTTCGCGAGCCAACAATTCCGCGACGCCGATTCCCTGAATCGTTTTGCCCAGTCCCATGTCATCGGCCAACACGGCACGCCCGGCTCCGACGGCAAAGGCGATTCCATCCAACTGATACGGCAGCAGTTCGGCCTTCAAAAGTTCTTTGCATAGCGGATGCTGTTGGGGGTTCTTGCGGATACCGGCAACCAGAACCTCGATTCGCATTCGAAACAACCGCTGCTGAATGTACTCTTCCGCATCAGGATAAATTGTCACGTCGTGGCCGTTGCGTTCCAGCTTTCCGATACGTTTCACCAAATCGGGAATGTCGACAATCGGTACGTTGCGAATCGGCCCGATGACTCCTTCGGCATCCGGTTTCAGAGTTTCGGGAATCCCCAACCGCAATGTCGTTGTGTCACCATAGTCAATGTGCAGCGACATGTTCTTGCGTTGGAATGGTTTGTTTCGCTTCGCGGCTGGAAAGCGACGTTTGATCTTTTCCAACGCGTGCAGAATGTGTTTGCAGGTGCCCAACGTATTTGTGCGAAAGTCAGGGCACGAGCAAAACGACACGCCACGTTCGGTGCCGCGCAGAGCCACTCGGTATGTCTTTCCCGATGCGGCGCTGGTAATCGTGTAATCGGCCCATGGCTGTGACGGATCGGTCGATTTCAGAGTCATCCGTTCTGACAGAGAGCGTTCCCGGCGTTCGGCCAACGCCTGCGTGACCAACTCGGCTTCGCCCAAACTTTCGACCGGTACACGTTCTTTCGGCGGAGCGGCCAGGCCCAGCGTGACCTTGTCTTCCAAGATCACCGAGAACGCCGCGCCCACGTGTTCGCACGCTGCATCGCACGCCGTGCAATTCCAATGTAACCGGTTGCGGGCTTCGGCCATGGCAGTGACCGTCACGATTGGAAACGTGCCATCGTCGGCCAGCACGGGCAATGTCAGCCGAAACAGATCACCACAGAGATAAACGTGTTCGTCAACATCAATCTCGAAGCTGCCGCCCATCTGGATCAGACGGCGCGCATCCTGCCCAAGCAACTTACAGGCTTGTGTATACGTGAGCTGAGAGAGCCGGTCCTTCAGTGTCTCAGACCGCGTGTCGACTTTGTTCGAACGGACGTCATCGTCGAGCCTCCTTGCTTCGAAATTGCTTGCTGAGTTCGGCGAGTTGAAATCGTGAGCTTGGTGTATGCGATTATTGCGAATCGACAAGTTCCGACACGCAGGTTTTTCGATTGGTTGTATTCACAATTCCCGACTCATTGCGATTGCCGGTCCGCGACTTTCGAACCGAAACCGCATGCGTCATAATCCTACCGAACACAAACCGAACAAAGCGGCCATTTCTCGCAACCGACACCAAGGAGTTACCTCATGAGGCGAAAACCAATCTGTTTATCAATCGTCATGACCGCGATCTTGACCGTCGGTTCAACTGCGTTTGCGGGTCCCGAAGACCCGAACCACATCACTCACGGACCCGTGCTGGGCCGGTTGAGTGCTCACGGTGTCGGAGTTTGGGCGCGGACGGCGCGGACCGGAGCGTTCGAAGTTAAGTACGGCACTTCCGCGGACAAACTGAATCAGAAGACGAAACCGGTCGAGACGGTTCTCAATCACGACAATACCGGATGGATCGCGATTTCCGGGCTGAAAGCCAACACCAAGTACTATTACGAGTTGGCGATCTCCGGCAGTCACTTCAACACCGGCCGCAAGGGTTCGGTCAGGACTCTGCCGGATCCGAAAGAATACATCGATCCCGATTTGAATCCCAACGGGCTGTTCAATTTCAGTTTCGAGTTCGCCTGCGGTAACAATCAGAACCCACCGCACAGTGTCGGTCCCGATTTGCCGACGTTCCGCACGATGCTCCGCAAAG
>CAUZVF010000115.1:0-9383 GCA_963582955.1 Planctomycetota bacterium | reverse complement strand
TCTCCTCAATTGAATTTCACAGCCGTCACGACGATTTCGCATTGGAATTCGTGTTTCGGTATGATCCAATCGGCTGCACTCGCAGTTTCCTGTTCTGAAGCTAACGGAATCAAACTTGTTTCGAAACCCGGTCACGATTGAGGTTTGGCAGTGTCTTTAGAACGACTTGGACAAAAAGCTCAAGATGCAATCACGGGACTCTTGCTACTGTTTGCAGCGTTTCCCGTGATTCTGTTGTTGGGCGGTTGGACGGGTTCCGTCATCGGGTTCGTGATGATGTCTTGGGGCTTGATGCTGGCATCGAAGCTGTTGTCTCCGTTGCTGATCAATCTTCCGTACGTTGGGGCGCTGATACAAAAGGGACGTTTACGGTTTGCACTTGTCGCGGCATTGGCGGTGACCCTGGTGTTTCTGATTGTCGAGTGGCTGTGGTATTACATTCTCGGCCTGTGTCTTGTTGCGTTGCTGGTGGCGCTCGCGTTGTGGCTGCTGCGAAACAAGATTCCGTGGAACATTGTGAGGAAACAACCCACGGCAACATCGGAAGAGAATTCCTCTTGTTCCCAAGCTCCGCTTGGGAACGCCGAACACCGAAGCTCTGCTTCGGCAAGCGATGAGCAAACTCCACCAAATCCTCATCCGCGCGAAGCAGAGCTTCGCTGAGGTGGGTCCCCAAGCGGAGCTTGGGAACCAGGAAAACGAATCTGTTGGCGAGCGGCCGGCGTAAGCCCAATACCGTTTACAACAGCCGTAACACATTTCGCTGCCACACGTTGCCGGCGAGCGGGGGACGTAAGTGTTTCCTGCTGGTTTGTGTGCGATTCGCAGCAAACCGGGGGACTTACGTCCTTCGCTCGCCTGTGCCCGTTTCTTATCAGGATTTAACCTCTTTCAGTCACACGATTTAGCCTTATGTAAACGGTATTGGGGGTAAGCCGGCCGGTTTCACTCGGTGGTTTTCGAACCAATCGGCTGACGCCCACCGCTCGCCCAAATCATCCGGATCTAATGCCGAAAATGCCGGCGTCCGGTGAAGACCATGGCCATTCCATGTTCGTTGCAGGCTTCAATGACCTGTTCGTCGTTGCGAGAGCCGCCCGGTTGGATCGCGGCTTTGATCCCGGCTTTGGCGGCTTCGTCGATTCCGTCACGGAACGGAAAAAACGCGTCGGACGCCACGATTCCATCTTGGCTGCGGTCGCCGGATTTGTGAGCGGCAATGAATGACGAATCCAGCCGGCTCATTTGACCCGCGCCAACGCCCACGACGGCTGCGTCGTTGATGAACACGATCGCGTTCGATTTCACGTGCTTGCAGACCAGCCAGCCGAATTTCAGATCGCGCATTTCCTCGACCGTTGGTTGTCGGTCGGTGACAACTTTCCATTCGTCCTCAGTTTCCGGCAACTCGTCACGGTCTTGAACCAGCAGTCCGCCGGTGACTCGGCGATAATCGGGACTCGGCGCTGCGGTTTCGTTCAATCCCGTGCATACCATCAGCCGAACATTGTTCTTCCACTTGGGCCGCGTTGTCAGAGCTTCCTTGGCATCGTCGGCGTAACCAGGAGCAATAATCGCCTCAATAAACCGATTCGGCTCGCATAATTTCTCGGCCGTTGCCAAATCGAGAGGTTGATTGAACCCCAGGACCGATCCGAACGCGCTGACAGGATCTCCGGCACAGGCTTTATCGAAGGCTTCCGCCTGAGTCTCGGCGATCGCGCAACCACAAGGATTCGTGTGCTTGATAACAACGGCTGCCGGGCGGTCGAATTCACTGACAATCGACAGCGCCGCGTCGAGGTCCAACAAATTGTTGTAGGAAAGTTCTTTCCCGTGAATCTGTTCGGCGGCCGCGAGTGACTTCGGGCTCGGGTGCTCTTCGCAATAAAACGCGGCCTGCTGATGAGGATTCTCGCCATAACGCAAAGTCGCACGTCGTTGCAACGTTGGCGACAACGTCGCGGGAAACGGCTCGTTGTCTTCGTTGGCGTCTTCTCGAAACACCGATGACATGTAATTGGCGATTGACCGGTCATACCGGGCCGTCATTTCAAAAGCCGCGGTCGCGAGTTCCCGCCGCAGTTGCTCATCCAGCGAACCGGAATTCAAGGCATCCAGTACACGATCGTATTGATCGGTGCGCGTGACGATTCCAACGTAGGCATGATTCTTCGCGGCCGATCGGACCATGCTGGGACCGCCGATGTCGATTTGTTCGATGGCTTCGGCAACGGTTACTCCCGCTTTCGAAATTGTTTGCTCGAACGGATACAGATTGCAGACGACCAATTCAAACGGCACGATGCCATGTTCGGCGATTGCCGCCGCATCGCCGTCGAGATCGGGACGTCCCAGAATGGCGCCATGAACTTTCGGATGTAGCGTCTTGACGCGGCCGTTCATGATTTCCGGAAAACCGGTGTATGACGACACGTCGATCACGTCGATACCGTGCTCTTGAAGAAATCGACTGGTTCCGCCGGTCGAAAGCACCTCGAATCCCAGTACGACCAAACCTTTGACAAATTCATCGAGTCCGGTCTTGTCGCTGACGCTGACCAGGGCCCGACGAGACAGTGACTCGCTCATTGAGTACGGCTTTCTGGCTGTGAAAAAGAGGAATCTTGCATTGGACTGGCGACGAATCGCGACCGGTGCGAGTATAACAATCGCAAAACAGGAATCCACGCCGCCGAATCGCGATCGTGACGCGCGTCATGCCTCGCTGATTCCAGCCCTGTTTCAAGGACTCAACGTTCTGTCTCTTAGCCCGGATTATTCAGGCGAGCGGTGGGCGTCAGCCCGGCGGTTCCAGAATCACCGCTTGAAACCGGTCGGCTTACGCCGACCGCTCGCCAACAGAGTGTTTTTTAAGCGCGTGATGGAAGCATTGTGACATTCAGAAGATACGCCGAATTTCGTTAGATTCGTGAATAATCCGGGTTAGTTTGACTCAGTGAAAGGCAAAATCATATTCTTGCCACTTTATGTTCTTACTTCATGGAAACTGAGTCTCAAGAATCAATTGTTTCTTGTACGGCTGTTTATATCGATGGCCTGAAGGATTCTGAAAGGTTGAGCAATGTCAGAATGGGTGCGAGTTGCCGCGGCTGAGGAAATCCCGGTGGGGACCAGCAAAGAACTGGCTGCCGCAAACCGAGTCATCGCTCTCTTCAATGTCGACGGCGAATTTCATGCGTTGGACGGCATATGTCCGCATGCCGGCGGGCCACTTGGCAAAGGGACGCTGGACGGCAATGTCGTAACGTGTCCATGGCACGGATGGCAGTTTGACGTTACGAGCGGTCAGCATTGCCTGAACGCGAACCTTCAACACACGTCGTTTCCGGTGAAGGTCGACAATGGTGATGTGCTTGTCGAATTGCCCGATTGACTCGCGATTGCCACTGTTAGCCGCCCAATAATTCTTGCGCTTCGATTCTGAATTCCCGGGAATTACCCTCGATGCCTGATCTGGCCTTTACCGATATTACTTGCCAGATATAACACCGTCTTCTTGTGGAACGCAGGCTATCGACCGAGGTGCGAATTGATGCGTCCAATCCTATTCATTGCAATCGCCTCGTGCTTGATTTCGTTTTGTGGATGCCGGTCCATGGCCGAATCAATGCTCCGCAACATGTTTTGCTCGATCTTCGATATCGACAAGAAAGACAAACGCCACGAAATTTCGGATGAAGTTCTTGTTCGCCGAGGCATCAAGCCCGAAAGCGAAGAAGCCAAGAGATTTCGGGCTCAAGTCGATGCGTATCACAACATCGGCAAACTGGCCAACAAACCGCGCCGCGACTCTCGACCAACGACATTCCAGACGGATTTTGAGGAATTGTCTGTCTCGGACGAAAGTTGGCGAAAGAACGCACGATAGGTCACTGCCCGCACGGGACCGCTGCCAAAGCGGCACCACGTTTCAGCAACTGAGCTTCGCGGGAATTCCCACGCCGAAATGGCTGTTTTTCCGTGGCAGTCAAGGCGACGCGGCATGGGTCGTTATTGCTCATATACCGCTCGCGGCAAAGAATGGCTCGTTTAACGGCTAGCCGAAGGCGACTGCGTGGCGGAAAAACCGTCGCCTGCGGCTTGCCGTTAAACGATCAAATGTGTCATTCCTAACCGCTTGAAGTATTAAGTCGTTAGTCCATAGACAGTCGCTTTTTCTTGACCCTCCAGCGGTGCCTGCCACGGACACAAGGTCTTGGCCGGCACCGTTTTTGATGCGCCTGTGAACATGGCATCGGCATATTCGATTTTCTCGTTATGACCCATCCTGCTAACTGCCGATAAATGGAAAACGGTCCTGTGCCGCCATCCGGTTACAGGCGGTACCAACTCAGGGGGAAGTTCTATGTTTCTGGTCAGACACCGATCCGCATTCCTCGCATTTTTGTTGACGTCGATTCTCGTCCCGCAAGTTTCGAACGCGGGTCTGATTCCATGGCCGTGGGGCAGACGGCCCAAAGGAATGACGAAGGAAGAATACTATTCCAATCGATCGAGTGATCCTGTTGGGACACGTCAACGGATGTTTCGCGGCAAGTATTGGCCACCTTTTCCGCGTCCGACAGGCCGGGGACAGCTTCCCGTACACACATACCACGCCCAGCACTATTGGCCGTTTCCTTATCAATGCCAAGATCGATCGATCGTCCGTGAAATTTCG
The DNA here is from genome assembly GCA_963582955.1 of Planctomycetota bacterium. Classification (GTDB taxonomy): domain Bacteria; phylum Planctomycetota; class Planctomycetia; order Planctomycetales; family Planctomycetaceae; genus CAUZVF01. The sequence goes on along the minus strand of CAUZVF010000115.1, from coordinate 4,699 downwards.
AATCGGCAAATCAGCAACGGATGGGTCGTAGCGACGACATTATACGACTATCACTTCGAACCGGATTCGCAAGAGCTGAATCGTTCGGGCATCATGCGGTTGCGCTGGATCCTGAAACACACTCCGGAATCGCGGCGTTTTGTGTTTGTCCAAGCGACAACGAGCAACGAAGGCAGCCAGTCACGTCTCTCGAACGCACAGAAGGAAGCGGTTTCGTTGGTGGGAGATGGGAATCTTCCGCCTGTCATGCTGCGTGTGACAACACCGCTGGGAAGACCGGCATTGGAAGTCGACAGAATCCGCCGGTCAGAAATCGACACTTTGCCGACGCCGCGGATCGAAAATCCGCTTGGTGCGCCTGCCGGTGGCGGATCGGGTGATCCGGGACAAGCGCCGGCCGGTATCTGATTCGAAGTTTCGAAACCAATTTGAATTACTGATCCTCGGATAGAGACGGCCCGGTTGCGAATGCTGCCGGGTCGTCGTTCGTAGGGATATGAAAATGATCGATGGAAATCCTTTGCACGCGAATTCTGGCGACTTGTCCGGGGGAACTCCGACGAGCCCTCCATCCGTCCAACAACCGCCCGCGGAACCAGAGCCCTCGATTCTGCCAACCATCGACCATCAGGCTCCGCCCACGGTTTCTTCGTCTGATCAAGCCAACGCGGACTTGTTTTCTGATTTGTTCGGGAGCAAGCCGGCAACGGAATCCCGATCACGAACAACTCGATCCGCTCGATCGGTTGCTTCACGGTCGGTTGCTTCTTCTCGGTCGGCGCCGCCAACGACATCGATCGCGCCCACGTTAGTGTCTGCTCCTCAGAACCGTGCCATGCAGGCCGTCTGCCAACCGCCACGTAGCCCGTTGTCGCTCGAAGAGAGCGGGCTGACAGTCATGCAAATATGCGACTTGATTCTGAAGCAACTGTACTTGCAGAACAGTTTGCTGGGAATTCAGATCGCGCGGCACGCTCGGTTGCCGTTCAATTTGGTGGATCAAGGACTCCAGTTTCTTACGGACCAAAAATGCATCGAGGTCGCCTCTGGGGAATTGATTGGACGAGTTTCCTACAAATTCAACCTGACGGACCTGGGTCGCGTGCGTGCCAAAGAGGCATTCGAGCAATGTCGATACGTGGGCCCGGCACCGGTCACGCTCGATAACTATTCCGAACAATGCCGGCGACAGGCCGTTACCGGCACAACATGCACGGTCGACGCCCTGCAAGAAGCGTTCAAGGACTTGATCATCCGCCCGGCCTTACTGGACGAACTGGGACCAGCGGTTTGCAGTGGAAAATCGATATTCGTGTACGGCCCACCCGGTAACGGCAAGACGATGATTGCCAAGGGGCTGGGAACGTTGTTAAACACGCGCGGTGGTGAAATTTACATACCCTATGCCGTGAGTGCCGAGAACGGCATTGTCACGATGTTCGATCCGACGATTCATCAGACGACGGACGACGAAGAACTGACGGCGGCGGGATTTGGTGACGAAACGCCGGCCGTGCGGATGAATCCCGCGGAATTGCAGGACTTGCCCGATCTGCGATGGCGACGGATTCGGCGGCCGGTCGTGATCACGGGTGGCGAGTTGACACTGGATATGCTCGATCTGCGATATAACAAGACCAGCAATTTTTATAACGCACCGTTACACATCAAAGCCAACGGTGGCGTTTTTCTGATCGACGATTTTGGACGCCAAATCGTCAGCCCTCGTGACCTGCTGAACCGGTGGATTCTGCCGTTGGAAGAGCGGATCGACTACTTGACTCTGGCGACCGGCAAGAAATTCTCGGTGCCGTTCGAGCAACTGATCATCTTCTCGACGAATCTTGATCCACGCGAATTAGTGGATGAGGCGTTTCTGCGGCGGATTCGGCATAAGATCAAGATCGACTCACCGCCTCGTGACCTATTCACCGACATTTTCGAGCTTTGTTGCCGGCAGCGAGACATCCCATTTGCCCAGTCTGCCGTGGATTACCTCTATTACAACTACTACGACCAGGGCAAACCCCCTAGATCGAGCGACCCGCGAGATTTACTGGAGATTGTCCAATCTATCTGTCGATTTAGGAATCAACGAGTCCTGTTGACGGAAGATCTGGTGCGTGAAGCAACGGAACGATTCTTCTGTCAGGTGTAGTTACGTCAGCGTGACATGGGACTGAGATGGAACAGGTACTTTCGCGCCGCCACGCCGGCAGCCGTGAGTCCAGTCTGGCTAGTCCGGACACCGACACGGAGGTGTGACTTGTTAATTCGATCGCTATCTCGATGTTTCTTGATGATCGCCGTTTGTGGCAGCTTGTTGACAACCGGCTGTGCCATGTCGGGCGTGAACCGGCTGTTGACGCGCAGTCCGCTTTCACGAAAGGCGCGGCAATCGAAGTCCGTCAAGAAGTTGCAGCACCCGGTCAAAACTTTGACGGCGGCTGGAAGATTCCAAGAGTCGATTGGAAACCTGACGGCGGCGCGCGAATCGTATGAATTGGCGTTGGGCGAAGACCCAAAATCCGCCGATGCCGTGTTGGGATTGGCGCGACTCGACCAACTGGCGGGCCGCAGTCAGGAAGCCGAGCAAGGTTACCGCAAGGCTCTGAAAATCAAGCCGAACGATCCTCGAGTCCTCGATACTGTTGGCCAATTCTATGCGTCGCAGGAACGTTGGACGGAATCCGCCGAAATTCTGACACGAGCGATGCAGGCGTCGCCCGAAGACAAGACCATCCGGCACCATCTGGCGATCAGTTTGGCCCGTTCTGGCAACACGATGGCCGCCATGCCGCATTTTGCTCGGGCGATCGGTGATGCGGAAGCTCATTACAACGTCGGCTTGATTCTGTTCGAGCAGGGCAAGGTCGACGATGCCCAGCAACAGTTCCTGCAAGCTGTCATCAAGAAGCCGGATCTGGAACAGGCCCAGTATTGGCTCGACGAAATCCGCCGTGAACACGAATCCAAAGCAATTCTATCCGCCGGCCCGAAGACTGCCGCGCGGTACGAGGAATTGCCGCCGCCCGTCGAACGGCAGACACACCCGACTCGGTTGGCGAATCATGCGGGACAACCACAAATCGGAATTCAAGCGGCCGGGCACACCATGTTTCCGCAAATTCAGCCACAAAAGCCGGGCACTGTCCCGCAACTTGGCGTTGCTCCACCGAAGCAACCCGTCGTCGATCTGCCCGTGATCGGCCAGCCGCAGCTTCCCAACCCAGCCACGATGACGCCGGAACAGTTGGAGCAATGGAAAAACCAACTGCAAGCGAATTAGCGCCTCGCACAATGAAACTCCGGCAACGGCCCGACGTCTCCGTAAATTCGCCTATCGATTGAATCTTGGCGCGTCACGATCAAGAATCGGTCTTTCGTCACACGAAGACTCGAATTCCTTGGATCGAAACAAAAGCTCTATCGATGTCGTCGTTACAAGGTTCCGATGTCGCACGTGCCGGGCGGCTCTTGCGAGAGGGCGGCGTTGTCGCGTTTGGCACCGAAACTGTTTACGGATTGGGAGCTGACGCGTTCAACACGAATGCCGTCGCGCGTGTCTTCGACGTTAAGAATCGCCCGAAATTCGACCCGCTGATCGTGCATATCGCCGAGCGTTCGTGGCTGTCGCGGCTGACCAACGAAGTGCCAGACATCGCCGAGAAACTGATCGATCGTTTTTGGCCAGGTCCGTTGACGGTGATCTTTCCGAAAATCCGTGCCGTTCCCGATCTTGTGACATCGGGATTGCCGACTGTCGCCGTACGCATGCCCGATCATCCGCTGGCCGTGCAATTAATCGAAGCCGCCGGCACGCCCATCGCGGCACCTAGCGCCAATCCGTTCGGACGGCTCAGCCCGACATGTGCCGAACACGTTGCCGAACAGCTTGGCGGCCAGATCGACTACATCTTGGATGGCGGACCGTGTCGGGTTGGCGTCGAATCGACCGTCGTCCAAGTGGATGATCATCGAGTCGGTATCTTGCGCCATGGCGGGATCACGGTCGAGCAACTCGAGGAGGTGATCGGTCGCGTCGTCGACGGACAGACGGTTGTAGCAAGCGGCCCGGCTGAGTCACCTGGAATGCTCCCGCAACACTACGCTCCGTCAACGCGACTGAAAGTCGTTGATGATCTGGCAGCATGGGCCACAAGCGAGTCGAAGGTCGGTTTGCTGAGTCTTCAGCCACCCGAAGATTCCACGAGATTTGCGGTGATCGAAGTGCTTTCACCGAGCGGCAATCTTGTCGAGGCGGCCGCAAATTTCTTCTCGGCCCTCAGACGGCTTGACGCAGCTGCCGTCGATTTGATTATCGCAAAACCATTTCCGGAGGCCGGCTTAGGCCGCGCCTTGAACGACCGAATCCAGCGTGCTTCTGTACGGGCATGAAGTCCGGGGGACAACCGGACTTAATTCAACTCACTGCCTGTGATGTCGTCTACGCGCACTCGCAAAGATTAAACGTTAGCGTTTGTTCTTTATCGATCCCGTTTGCAAAGAAATGCGAAACGCGTACGTGCTGGTCCTTGCCCTCGTGCGGGTAAACACCTTCCACAAAGATCCAGAACCTCGTCTTATCGTCACTAGTTGTCCCAGTTGACCTAATCGAGAATGTACAGGTACCTGAAGGCATTTCCTTCTCAAACCTGTCACCACGGTCGAACCACAATTCACACTTGAACCCTGAAAC
>CAUZVF010000114.1:0-9396 GCA_963582955.1 Planctomycetota bacterium | reverse complement strand
AACCAGTTCGCACGACTCGGCCACCGGCAGCGGGCCGCAGGCGTCGGATAACGTCGACAGGTTGAAGCCGTCGAGCAGTTCCATCGCCAAGAACCACGTGCCATCGATTTCTCCCGCGTCGGTCGCTCGGACGATCGACGCATGATCGAGCTTCCCAACGGCCTTCATCTCACGCTCGAATCGCGCGACCGCTTGTTGATCGCGCATGCGGTTGGTCGGCAATAACTTCAGCGCGACCGTGCGGTCTAATTTCGTGTGGACGGCCTTGAATACGGCTCCCATTCCGCCTTCGCCGAGTTTTTCCAACAGACGATAGTCGCGGATGTCAGATCGGTTGTCAGGCTTTGGGGCCACGTCGTCTTCGGATTCTTCAATCTGTCCGTTGCCGTCAATGCGATTTGAACCGTTGCGAGGCATCTCGTTGGAATCGGATTGTCCGATCGACATCGCCCGCTGCCGAGCCGCTTGGTAATCGAACTCGTTGGTGTGCTGGCTGGCTTGACGCGGCATCTTCAGGAAACTGACGAGTGTGTCGGAAGCCGCATCGAGCGACGCGACCGTCGTCTCGCAACTGGGACACTCCATCAAATGCTCGGTCACAAGCTGGCTGCGATCATCGGCGAGCTTTCCGACGACGTAGTCTTGCAGTTCGTTTTGGCTAAAACACTGTTGAACCGTCATTTCGGCACTCCGAGTCTGGTATATGCGGGCGGCGAGTCTGCCACTCAGGGCCAACGTTCAGCCTGTCTACAAAGAACAACGAAACCGCGCGACACGACTCGGCAGCGATCAGTAGGTCCCGTGAGCCGAGCGGGTCCTTTGAACACATTACAATGCGCCCTATGCCGGAGTCCCGCTCGGCTCGCGGGACCTACTTCGGCTCGACTTATGTAGCATTGTCGGACTACTCGACATCGCCAAGTTGCTGCCGCAGGCGTCTGAGCACGCGGAACTTCGCCTGGCGGACGCCGTTTGCCGTGATCCCCATGTCGGCGGCAATTTCGGATGTGGGATCGCCGTCGACGGTGGCCCTCCAAAATGCCTGCCACGTTCGCGGTTCGAATTCGCCGCGGACCATCTCGAGCGCACGGTGAAACAGGTTGGCCGTTTCGCTGACGTGCGAGTCGTCGATCGAGTCGTCCGCCGGTTCGGCAATTTCGGCCAGCCGCAGGTTGGCGTGCGTTCCGCCGGTGGCCGTGATGCGATTCGACTGCTTGCGGTGAAAATCGAGGATCTTGTTGCGAGTGATCGTCCACAACCAACCGCGAAACGTTCCATTACCGGACCTCCGGTCGAACCGATCGACACTGTTTGAAACGGCCGTGAAGACTTCTTGAAAGACATCGGACGCGTCTTCCGGCCGCAACCCTTGATTGCGGCACCAGTGATAAACCAGCGGACCATAAAGATCCACCAGCCGCTGCCACGCCTGCGGATCACGCGCCCGGATGCGCACCAGTAGACTCGTGGCGGTCGACGTCTGAGAATCAGAATTGATTTTCTGTTCGGACGCCATCGTATTCTCATGCGTTGTCGAAGCTGAAATTCCCAGACAGAAACACCACAGGAATTGTACCGCAATCTGATGATGATCGACACGGCCGAATTCTTAACAATAGACTCTTGTTTCATAAGACTCCCACGGCAATACTGCTACACACATGAGGGCAACAGGGTCGGTTGGAATATCAACAGTGAAGCTCATCAAGACAGTTTCCCTGGAATACCGCGAAGGAAATTCCGACAAGGTCTACGAAGTCGATTTGTGTGAGGTCGGCACCGGCCAATTCGTCGTCAATTTTCGATACGGACGACGCGGATCGACGCTTCGCGAAGGGACAAAGACGCCCGATTCTTTATCGCGGAGTGCCGCCGAAGAGATCTTCGACAATCTTGTTTTGTCAAAGACGACAAAGGGCTACCGCGATGCGGCTGCGTTGGAATCATCGTCATTGGAAGATGATGTCGTATCTTCCAATGACGATGATTCGCCGCTTGACCCGCGACGACAGTCCGTTCTGAATCGATTGTCCGAAGGTCACGAGAGCAAGAGTACTTGGCGTCTATCGCGAGCCGTTTGGCGGGCGGGTGAAATGCGGTTGAAACCCGCGGAACCGTTGCTCTTGACGCTAATTAGCAGCGGTGACGCGATGCTCGATTATTGCATCGTTTGGTCGTTGGGACGCTGTGGATCGGTGCAATGCCTGCCGGCTCTGCGGCAATTGGAAGCCGATCGCGACCGTCCCGACTCTGTCCGGCGAATTGCCGCGGTCGCTCTATTTGAATTATTCGATGACAACGATCGACAACGGGCTCTCACCGATTGCTTTGCAAGCCTGCCGTCGGAACTCGCCGAGTTGGTGCAAAACGGACCAGCCAAAGCCCTGAGTGACGCGATCGCCGTCGTTCTGGACGGAGGTGACAGCCACGCGTTCCAAGTGCTGGACATCCTGTACCTGATTAACAATCAATTCACTCAGCCCGCACTGCTGGAACTCATCAAAACGGCGCCATTGAAACCAAATTACTTTCAGCCGATCCGGCATATCTTCAAGGCATCGGAACTGCGAGCAGACGGAGAATTCTTCGGCCACATTGCATATCGGTTCGAGACTGCTCGATCGAATTTCAGAATGCGGAGCGATTTCGACTATGTGTACTCGAGGCAAGCAAAGCCGACACTTGGACCGCATGCCACCAACGCGTTTAGCACTCAAACACGAAACTACCTGCGACGGCGAATCTGGAGAACATTGCAGCGGTTGGGCGAATTGCAAAGTGCTGACTACGTTGTGTTAGCGGTTGGAGTGTTATTGCCGATTTCCGACAACGACGCGGCCGGCATACGTGAAGAATCCCGATACGACTGGCAGTCAGGCAATTATTCGACGATCCACTTTGACCGATACGCCTCATTTTGGGCTTTCAATCAGATATTGTACGGAAACAGTCCTCGATACGAGCCCGATCCCAGTCGCAGATTCTTTCAATGTCGAACGGGGTACGAGCCTGGCGGCCGAGTCCCCGAGGAACGCGAAGAATCGTTTCCTCGATTATGGGAGCAAAATCCCAAGGTCGTCGTCACATTGCTCGAAAGAAGTTGCTGCCACGACGTGCATCGCTTTGCCGTCAAAATCCTGCGCGACTGCGAAGAGTTTTGCCAGGAACTGCATCTAGATTCCCTGTTGAATTTCTTGCGATCGGTGTATGACGTGACAACCGAGCTGGGCTTTGAAATCGCACGGCAGCGATACGATTCTGACAACCCCGATACAGAATTGGTTCTCGCGCTGGCGAACTGCGGATTCGAACCGGCTCGGCAGCAGGCTCGTCAGTGGATCACGGAACAGAAAACCATCTTGTTCAAGGACAGTGATTTCGTTGTCGCTTTGATCGCGAGCCCTCAAGCCGACACGCGCGAATTCGCGCGCGAAACACTGCGCACCGTGATGTTGCTGGAACCGTTCGCGCAGGTAATCATCGGACGCCTTTTTGCAATGTTGCAATCGCTGGGCGACGACGACGGATTAATAGCGCGTGACGTCGCCGAGACATTATTGCGGGTATTTACTTCACAACTGCGAAAGATCGGTGTCGAAGTGATTCGCGATCTGTTGCGGCACACGTTGCCGGAATTGCAGCGATTTGCCGGTGAGATTGTGTTGACTCACGATACGCTTTCGAAGCGGCCTCAGGACGACCTGTTGCAGTCGCTGCTTGACGCCGGACATCCGGAAGTCCGAGTCATCGGCGTCCAAATCGTGGGACAGCTTCCCGATTATGACTTGAAGAACAATGTCGAACTGTTATTGAGCCTGACTCGCCATCGACATGCCGATATCCGCGACGCCATTCGCGCAACGGTCTCGCGGTTAGCACAATCGGATACGAGCTTCGGCCGCCGGATCGCTGAGCAACTGATTGAAGCGTTGCTGGTGCCGGGCGCACCCGAGGGAGTTCCCAGTCACACGGCACGCGTGCTGCGTGAGGATCTCAGTGAGTATCTGGCGTCTGTTTCCGCCGCAACCGTTTCCAAGCTGTTGCGATCTCGTTCGGCTCCCGCGCAAGACATCGGTGGTTTGTTACTTCCCACCAACGTGAAAGTCGAAGACCTGGGCGTGGATGAGATTGTAAAGCTTGCCGATCACCAAGTTCTCTCAATTCGCGAAGCATCTTGGAAAATGTGCAACGAGAGCGTCGAGCGGATGTGCGCGGACGCCGAAACTTTTTCACGCATGGCCAACTCGAAATGGGACGACTCCCGGCGATTTGCCTTTCAATTCATCCGTGACCATTTCGTCGAGAAAGAACTGTTGACGCCGCGTGTCGTGATCGGAATTTGCGACAGCATTCAACCCGACGTTCAGCAATTCGGCCATGAGCTGGTGACGCGAGTTTTTCAAGACGAACATGGCGAAGAGTACGTGCTGAAGCTGAGCGAACATCCCACGGAACCAATGCAATTATTCGCCTCAAATTTCTTGGAACAGCATGTCGGCGACAGTCCGGATCGATTAGGTCAACTCGCGCCGTATTTTGTGAGCGTCCTGTCGCGAGTTAATAAAGGACGAGTTTCCAAACGGCGTGCGTATCGATTTCTCGAACACGAAGCATTGAAAAGCGAGAACGCGGCCGAGATCGTCACGAGTATTCTCGCCAGACAATCGGCAACATCGGCCATCCAAGACAAAGCAATCGCCATCGAAACGATGGTGAAAATTCACGCGAAGTGGCCGTCGATATCAGTACCTACTCGCGTGAGACCAGTGGAGGTGCGGCGTGGAGTTTAACTACTCGTACCAGAAAGACAGCTTGGTCAATAACAACGCGTCGCGGACGGAAATGTCGTTCGCGCCCGACACACTGCGCGAGGCCACGTTCTTTCGCGGCGAGTTGAAACAGAACATTGCGTTTCGCGAATCGATCAGCGCGCTGCACGATGTTGTTGTCTCGGACCTGCGCTGGCAACCCAAAGATCGGACGGCCTACAAGCAGTGGCGCGCGCGACAGGAAGAAGTGGACTGGGCGGAAGTCGCGGCGCAGAAACGCAGCGTTGCAACCGAGTTGAAAGGCGTTCGCGGTGAGCTTGATGAACTTCGCACACGCAGTGCAGGGCGAATGCGCCCGTACTATTCTGCGCGTCAACGATATTTCGATTACATTTACAAACGAGACTACGACGCGTGGATGGTGCTCGATCCGGTAATCACCGTGCATCCTGATGAAGTATTCTTCGAGTGTTTCAGCCGTGATGAATCCAGCTATGGCCGTTTGAGTGTGGGATTCGACGTATTCCAAAATGTTGGCGAGTTCGCCTGTGGGACAACTAACATTGATTACTCGTCGGCGCTGTACGACGAATTCCAAAAGATTCGCAGTTACAAGGCGACAAGCTTCGAAATTGACCCCAGTGGGTTCGAGATTCAGACCGCTCAGAATGAATCCCACAAAGAGGTCAAGATTGATCTGCCAGAGAGTTGGGTGCGAGGTTTCCTGCAAGTCAGTTCCGTCATGGCATTGCCTGCTGCGACGGTGAAGTTGCACCCAATGGACATTCACAACATTTGTTTTATATTGCGCCGCCGCCGCGAAGTGTTTGGCCCACGTTCGATGCGCTTTCAATTGAAACCGGGTGATCCCGTGAAGATCGTTTTCGATCCGTGGAACATCGAACTGGAATGTCCACGTTCCATTTACGACGGCGACCGCGAGGAAGAGATTCGCGTGTGGGGACGCAGGCGAATCCATATTCTGGAACGATTGATTCCGGTCGCTCAAAGCTTTTCCGTGCATTTGTTGGGCAAAGGCATGCCTTCCTTTTACACGGCCGATTTAGGCGACATGACTTTCACTTTGGGGCTTTCCGGCTGGACAACCAATGACTGGTCGTCGGCCGGAAACTTCGACTTGCTGGCACCGCGCGCTGACGTCGATAACCAAACAAAGCAGAGCGTGTTCAGGGCACTGCATGAAAATTGGTTTGCAACACCAGACTCCCTCGCCGAACGGCTTGATCTTGATCGATCAATCGTGTTGGGAGCTCTCGCCGCGTACACTCAGGCCGGTCGCGCGATCTGGGATGCCAACAAAGGCGTCTATCGAATTCGCGAGCTGAGCCGTGAGCCGTTGCCAATGGATCAACTCCGTTTCTCGAGCGAGCGGGAACAATCGGCGACGCGATTTCTGGAACAAAAGGCGGTCAAAATCCAATCGAGTTTTGTAGCGGATGGCGATATTTTAGTCCTGGAAGGTCGGGTTCGAACCGAGAAACACCATTTCAAACCGTCCATCCGAATCGATGCCGACGAACGAATTATTCAAGCGGAATGCACATGTAACTGGCATCAACAAAACCGGCTTAGGAAAGGGCCCTGCGAGCATATTCTCGCTCTGCGAATGCAACATGCCCGGCAGAATACGCCGAAGCGGCTTTTATCGTTAACTTGATTTCAGTGACAGAGGAGAAAACACCACGCGTAGCGAATCAGTGAGTGAGCCTTGCAACCCGGATGGCGGATCGCCATTCATGCAAAATGATTCGAACCGCATCACTGGTCCGCTCTTGACTGTGCGGGCATACGCCTACCGGTGGCTATTACGGTGCGAGTCCCATGGACTTAATAGGCCACCGGTAGGCAGCCCGCTTGAGTTGAGCCGCCCAGTCCCAAGAGCCTTTCGAAGGGAAAGCTCGCTGATCGCTGCGCGTGGATTTTGAGATAAGACGGCTGCTTAGGAATGGTCGATTGGTCGCCTTTAGCTCCGCGAAAGCTGCACCACTTACGCGGAGCTAAAGGCGACAAACCCAACACATCCAGATGATTTGCGAATGAATTTTCAATGTCAACCCGACAAGAACTTTACGACAGAATCCGCGAGACCTCTCGGGATGAAGTCATTTTAGAAGAAATGATCCGGCTCGGCTTTTGGCCGCGCAACGATGAAGCGCCGGGTGATCCCGCGGACGAAATCCGGCGTCGTGGTGAGTTGGAACGAAAGTTCCGTCAACTGACGATCGAGAACAATCAGCTTCAAAATACAAACGCGATCAAGGCCGCGGCCCGAAAACGGAGGATGGCGGAATCGCGTCAAAAGCGGAAGGAAACAAAGGAACGCCGGCTGCAAGAACGCAAAGAACGCGCCGCAGCGTGGCAACAGCGCAAGCAATCGGAAATCGTGTACCTTGGACAGAATGTTTCCGGCGGATTGAAACATTCACAGAGTGATCATGAGAAGCTGGCTCGGTTGACTCTTCCCGTCTTGCACGTGGCCAACGATCTTGCATCGGCGATGGAGATCACTGTTCCAGAGCTTCGATTCCTTGCCTTCAACCGACGCACTTCGGTCACTACACATTACCAACGATTTGCAATTCCCAAGAAAACTGGCGGACTACGACACATCTCGGCGCCCATGCCGCGGCTGAAACGAGCCCAGCAATGGGTGCTGTGGAATGTGCTGGAAAAGGTCGAATTGCACCAAGCCGCTCACGGCTTTCGGCGTGGGCGTTCGATCGTCACAAACGCGCGGCCTCATGTGGGTGCCGATGTCGTGATCAATGTCGACCTCGAAGATTTCTTTCCCACCATCACGTATCGGCGAATCAAGGGCGTTTTTCGTAATTTCGGATACTCCGAACAGATTTCGACAATCCTCGCGCTCCTATGCTCGGAACCGGAAATCGACGAGGTTGAACTCGACGACCGGACGTATTTCGTTGCGCGATCCGAGCGGTTTCTCCCACAGGGAGCCCCCAGCAGCCCAGCGATTACGAACCTCATTTGCCGAGGCCTCGACGCGAGATTGAATCGTACGGCGGATCAACTTGGTTTCACGTACACCCGATACGCCGACGACATTACGTTTTCGGGCTCAGGCGATGCACTGGACAACGTTGGCCGCGTGATCCGTCGCATCAAGCACGCGGTTGAAGAAGAAGGATTTCGATTGAATGCGGCCAAGACACGGATTCAACGAAACTCGCGACGGCAAGAAGTGACTGGTCTCGTCGTCAACGAACAAGTCAACGTGCCGCGCGCGGCACTGCGGCGTTTTCGTGCGACGTTGTTTCAGATCGAGCGTGACGGACCGGCGGGTAAACGTTGGGGTCACTCGCCAGATGTCATGGCCTCGATCGAGGGATTCGCCAACTTCGTGGCGATGGTCGATGCCGAAAAGGGAACTCAATTACAACAGCAGGTCCGCGCCATCATCGAACAGCACGGTCGCGGTCAAGTTCGCCAATTGCAGCGTCAACGATGGCAGCCAAAGCCTAAAATGACACCAATTGACGAACAGTCAGAATCAGCGGCAACCGACGAACCATCAAAGAAGAAAAAACCTTGGTGGAAGTTTTGGTGACGGCTCATGCGTTGAAGTGATGCAAGATGGCCTGCAGGACACGTTCTTATCATCTTGTGCGCGTGACATCTCGGTTCAAACGATGGTCCGCTCAATCTTCCAATTCGACGTTCCAGTAGGCTTCGCTGATGAAGCGAGACCAACTGTCGATTCGCACGCCGCGCGTGGCATACAGCGGTTTCCAGACTGGTCGAGCTGGCTTCTTGCGCAGTCGCATGCCCGCCTGAAACGGTGTGCGGTCTGCCTTTTTCGAGTTGCACTCGACACAGGCCAGCACGCAATTGTCCCAACTTGAAACTCCGCCCTGTGAACGTGGAACGACATGGTCGATCGTCAGTTCCTCGCTCTTCACATGCTTCCGGCAGTACTGGCACGTGAAACGGTCTCGCTTGAAGATGTTACGGCGGCTAAAAGTCACGGCGTTCGAGGGAACACGGTCGTAATGATTCAGAGTCACAACTTCCGGAACCCGCAATCGAAACCGTGGCGTCTGGATGTAGGACTCGTCGGCGCTGGGCGCAAGCTTCGACCAATCAAGCCAACTGTATTGCTGGTAATCCGCCGGGTCGACAATGCGGGCCGTTTCGTTCCAAACCTTGACCAACGAGCGAGCAACCGTGGCAACACCGACTGGTTGCCAGTTGCGGTTCAGCACCAAAGTTGGCCGCTCAAGGACTGTCGAACCCATAAGGAAACGCCTTCCTGCAGGAACTCTGCGTGAATTGCTTTCGGAAAATGTAAGCCACGCCCCGATATTTCGCAAGAATGCTTAACGTGACACACCATTGTGAGACCATTTTCAGGCAGTATCCGGCGGGAATCGAATCCGTCACCTCAACTGTCACGGAGTCGCATGCGCAACCACTCCACGACGGACATCACCGATACAATATCGAAATAGACACTTGGTGTGTGACTGGGTTCGCCGACGATACAACGATCCGAACGGAGGCGGTTTTGGAGAAGGGCAGAATGACCTATCGCGTTGTCACCTCATGCGGCAGCTTCTGACCGGCCAAGCCCGCACGTTGGTTTTCG
>CAUZVF010000113.1:0-9418 GCA_963582955.1 Planctomycetota bacterium | reverse complement strand
GGGATGCGTCTGAGCGGCCATCTCATCGAGCAGCTCTGTGGCATTATCGAAGTTGTTTTCCAACAGAAGTTTTCGAACCTGGCGTTGTTGGTCTTTCCAATGCACCAAATCGACCCAATCACCGAGATCGATCGACGTTTTGGTTGTCGTGATGTTGCCGGACTCGATTTCCTTGAATTTGCGGTTGGCCCAGCCGACGTACTGGTGCAGATGCGGATGTGTCTGAGCCACCATGTTGTCGAGGACGGATTTGGCCTGTTCGAAATTCTTGGCGGCAATCAACTCGCGGACATGCCTTTGCTGGTCTTTCCAATAAACGAAGTCGACTTCATCCTCTTTACGAGTTGGTTTGGTGGGCGAAGATTTCTTCGCCGGCGAGGTTCGGCTGCCGCGGCGTTTCTTTTTCGAGCGTGATGGCGACGGACCGCCGGAATTTCCCATCAGCGCGTCGAACAGGTCGTCTGATGCCAAATCGTCATCGGGATCGAGTCCCACGTCGCCCGGCTCATCCAGAATCTCGACGTCGGATTCACTCTCGTCGATGGGTTCGTACAGAACCTGCGGGCGACTTGAAGTTTCGTCCGTTCCAGCATGATTTAGCTCATACGTACCGCCGGACTCGCCCCATTCATCGCTATCGTCGGAATCGACGTGGCGGTTCAGGTCTTCTTCGTCGTCGATTTCGACCAATCCAATCGGCTCGTCCGAATCGAGCAACGGATTCGAAAACGCCGATGACGGAGTCCGCAGCGCATCGTCATAAACAGACTTCTTGTTTTCGCTGAGCAGGCAAATTCGGGCGGTGGATAGTTCGGTCAAAACCTTGTGAGCGGCCGCCGCTTGTTCGGCTTTGGCCATACGCTGCACGAAATCGATTCGCTGATCCGCCGCCGCTTCGATGATGCTCGGATCATTCTCAAAATCCTGAATTCCGAGCAGACGATAGTAATTCGGCGGCTGGTCCGCCGGCGGAATCGCCAACCATTTGTGATAGGGATCGAATTGAGTCATGGAATGCAAGAACGTCTATTGGTGGTTGGTTTGCGTTGGCCGTCTACAAGTATTCATTTAATCCAAAATGGGAGTCAACAGCAAGAAACAGCGAGGATGTCGGCATTGATTCGAAACGCAATGGCCACACGTTCGTCGTTGCCAACGCCGCTGATCAATATCGCTGATCAATGGAAACGGCCAGTAGCATCCGGTAGGATTGTCGGCCATTGATCTCACTCGAAGCCGGCAGCAGCTCGCAAGGATGGAATCACACATGCCGACAGCCATCGACACGACCGACGTCATCGTCATTGGCGGAGGTGTGGCTGGTTTAAGTACCGCGATGCAGCTTGGCATGCGCGGCAGCAGCGTCATCGTGCTCGACCGGGCACAGCTTGGGTCCGGCTCGACGGGACGCGCGGCAGGTCTGTTGGGACAGTTGCGGGGGACGGCCGCCGCGACCAAGATGCTGATGGACGGCGTCGAGGTCGTCAAAGACTTGGAAAACCGTACCGGCACCGAAATCTACGTTCAGACCGGCTCGTTGCGTGTCGCCGAAACACCAGAGCGTGCCCAAGAAATCGTGGATCTGGTCGAAATGGGCAGAGCGATCGGATTCGATATCGACCATTTGCCGATCGACAAGGTGGCCGAGAAGCTGCCGTACATGAAGACTGACGATCTCATCGACGCGTGCTATTGTCCCACGGACGGACACCTGCAGCCGGCCGAGTTGGTCAGCGCGTATATCAAAGTCGGGAAGAGCCACGGAGTCCAGTACAGGCCGAACTGCCCGGTCGAACGGGTGCTGATCGCAGGCGGACGGGCCGTGGGCGTGAAGACCGCTGACGGCGACTTGCACGCGGCGACGATTGTCAACGCGGCCGGACCCTGGTCGTACCTTGTCGCCGAACTTGCCGAGACGACTTTGCCCACCGCGGCCCTCGGCCATTATTACTTGACGACTCGGCCGGACGACGCGCATCCCGTCGATCGGTTCAGTCCCGCCGTGCGCGATCGGCATCACCGCATCTACACCCGTCCCGAAAGCGGCGGATTGCTCGTGGGGATTTATGGCGCAGAAACGATCGAGTACGACATGGAGAAGCTGCCGGCTGATTTCGATATGTCGGCGATGAAGGCGCGATTCGATGACATCCAGGTTGCCACGCTCATTCACGCCGCTCAGCAGCGTTTCCCTTGGATCAACGAGCGGACATCGATGACGATCACCACGGGCATCATGACGTTTACTCCCGACGGAAAACCATTCTGTGGCACGATGCCGCACGTCGAAGGCTTGTTCCATTGCTCCGGCTTCAGTGGACACGGCATCGTGCAAAGCCCCACCATCGGCGTAATCATGGCCGACCTGATCCTCGAAGGCGGCACACAGTACGATCTCAAGACGATCGAAGCCGACCGCTACTTCGACATCCCCGGCTTCCAGGAACGGGCGGCGATCAAATCGAAATGTTATCAGATGCACGCCAGTTATTACGGTCGCGTCGAGGGCAAGTGAGTGGAACACACACAATGAGAATCCTTGTCCCAACCAAGCGTGTCCCGGATACCGACCAGAAGATCCGAGTTCGGGCCGATTCGTGCGGCATCGAAGACGAGCATCTGCCCTTTGTGATCAATCCCTTCGATGCCATCGCGCTGGAAGAAGCGTTGCGCATCCGGGAACAGTCGTCGGACAACGTGGAAGTTCTGGCCGTGGGAATCGGTTCGACGGAATACGAGCGAGAACTGCGCACGGCCCTGGCGATGGGTGCGGATCGAGCCCTGCTGGTCGAGAGTTCCGAACAATTCGACCCGTGGAATGTTGCTCGTGTGCTGCAAGTCATCGTGCGACGCGAACAGCCGGAATTGGTCTTGATGGGCAAGCAGGCAGTCGACGACGACTCGAACCAGGCTGGACAATTCCTCGCGGCACTTCTGGATTGGCCGCAGGCGACGTTTGCGTCGAAGATTGAGTTTACCGGGAACGGCATTCGCGTTTGTCGTGAAACCGACGCGGGCATCGAGGTCGTCAGCATGAGTTTGCCGGCCGTCGTCACAACCGACTTGCGGCTGAACGAACCACGCTACGCATCGCTGCCGAGTATCCTCAAATCGAAAAAGAAACCGATCGAACGCGTCGCATTTGACGAGTTGAATATCGAGCTGGAGCCGCGAGTGACCGTGTTGAGCATGGAAGCACCACCCGCGAGAAGCGCGGGTGTCCGAGTCGCTGATGTCGACGAATTGCTCAGCCGGTTGCGCGACGAGGCAAAAGTCATTTAGTTGGACGGCGCGAATTGTCGGTGCGATAGCATGTGTACTTCAAACGAGCAAAATTGTTTAACGGCAAGCCGTAGGCGACGGCGCGGCTTGTAACATCGTCGCCTGCGGCTTGCCGTTCAACGATCGATTGACAGCGACTAAGGTGAATCGCAGTACTAAAAGTAAAGTTCAGGCATGGCACACAAGACATTCGACGCGGTCGTAATCGGTGGCGGCATCATTGGCGTTTCGTCGGCCTGGCAACTGGTTCGTCGGGGTCTGCGGGTCGCAATCCTCGAAAAAGGTCCACACGTCGCTTCCGGCTCAACCGGTCAGTCGTCGGCCGTCGTCCGGCAACGCTACGCCAACATCGAAATGGTGCAACTGGCCTACGCCAGCCTGCGGATGTTTCAGAACTGGTGCGACCGGCTGGAGCTGAAGGAGAATCGCTCTGGCTTTTCACCCGTTGGAGTTGTCTGGCTTTCCGACGCCGCCTCCGAGGAGTGTGTCCAAGCAGTTCGCCATTTTGAACAGGTTGGTGCGAAGTATGCAATTGTTGACGTGAACGAACTCCAAGACCGCTATCCGTCTCTAAACTTCTGTGATCAGGTGCTGGACATGACCGGCATCGCTCACGACTGCACCGACCAGCGAACTGTCTTTTGGGAACCGGAAGCCGGATTCGCCGACCCGCAGGGCACAACGGAAGACTTGCTGCAGGCGGGAAAAGCCAAAGGCGTTGAGTTGTTTGTCCGGCACGAGGTCACTCGACTCGAACCGGCAGCCGCGGGCGGCTTTCGCGGTGTCCACTGCGCCAACGGCGAGGTTTTTAGTTGCAAGTTGCTGCTGAATGCTTCCGGCCCGTGGTGCCAGCGCATCAACAATCTCGCCGGCGTCACGCTGCCGATGAACCTGCAGCCGACCCGCGTCCAAATTGCTCAGCGTGACCGACCGTCTGATGTGGCCGGTGAGATCCCCGTGTTCGTCAGCGCGGCCGATCAGATCTATGGCCGGCCCGAGGCGAACGGCACGCAGTTCATTGTCGGCTCACTCGCTTCGGCCGACGAAAGCGAAGTGGTCGACGACCCCGATAACTTCGACACCGATGCTTCGCCAGAATTCCGCGAGCGAATCATGCACAAGCTGCATCATCGCTTTTCCATGCGAAGCCGCGGGACGGTGCGGGGGTATGCCGCCCTGTACACAGTCAACACCGACGACTGGCATCCGATCATTGATGCCGTTGGCCCGCCGGGTTTTTTCGTCGCGAATGGATTCTCCGGTCACGGATTCAAGCTGGGCCCGTCGATTGGCTGTTTGATCGGACGCATGATGACGGGTGTTGAACTCCCCGATGACCCGCCGGTCGACGTCGCGTACTTTGCAGCCGATCGGAAACCATTGAGCTCCAGCGGCGGCGTGCTTGCCTGAAAGATGCTTCAACCATGCAAATTCTTGTGATCGTCGAACACGACTCACAACATGTGAAACTTGGTAGCCTCTCAGCGGCCGGCTTTGCGAATGCAGTCGCCGCGGAAACGAATGGCGAAGTGGAACTTCTCGCGCTCGGTGAGAACTTGACCGAACTGGCCGAGGATGCGGCTCGATACGCACCCGTTTTGATTGCCGAGGCAGCCGCACTCGCTCAACCGGCGGCCGACCGGTATGCGCGGGTGATTGCCGGCGTCGCCCAGGATCGCGGCGCTGACCTAATCGTTGCGGCATCGACGACGTTTGCCAAAGACATCGTTGCGCGAGCGGCGGGGCTGTTGGGCGGAGCGATGGCCAGCGACGTTGTCGGCCACGAATTTCGTGACGGAGAACTCTTGTTGCGACGGCCAATGTACGCCGGCGCGGTGACCGCCACGATTCAACTTCACGGAGCCCCGAAGATTGTCACCGTTCGCCCGTCGGCATACGATCCGGCAGAGCCTGGAAACGAACCCAGTGCGATAACGAACCTGACCGTGGATGAAACGGCACTTCCGCAACAGATTGAAGTAGTGGGCCTGGAATCCAAAGCATCGTCGCGACCGGACGTCACCGAAGCACGTGTCGTTGTGTCCGGAGGCCGTGCGTTTAAGAACACTGATGACTTCGAACGACTTGTCGGCGGCCTGGCGGATAAATTGGGCGGTGCGGCGGGTAGCTCTCGGACGTTGGTCGACGCCGGCATCACGCCCAATGAATTGCAAGTGGGCCAAACCGGCAAAATCGTTGCTCCGGAACTCTATTTCGCGCTGGGGATTTCCGGCGCGGTCCAGCATCTGGCGGGCATGAAGAACTCGAAGGTGATCGTCGCTGTCAACAACGATCCGGATGCTCCAATCTTCGAAGTCGCGGACTACGGTTTGGTCGGCGATGTTTATGACGTCGTGCCAAAGCTCATGGAGCGGCTGGATGGTGATTGACCTGTTGCGCACTTCTGGCTCGTTGCTGGTCGTGGAAGCCAACGCCAAGTTGACGCGCGAGGTCTTCGGCAACATCCCGAAGTCTTCGAAACTCTTGTTCTATCTGTTCGCCGCGGCTGCTCTGGTCAGTTTTGGGTATGGCGTCTATCGGCGAATTCGGCGATGGCGAATCGGCCGCGCTGGGGAACCGAAATGCGGATTCCGCGTTGGCCTGAAGCGATTCGTTCAAGAAGTCGTGCTGCAGCGGCGAGTTCGCGGCCGTGGGCTCGCCAGCTTGGCCCACCTATTGCTCTTTAGCGGATTTGTCGTTCTGCTGATTGGCACGACGCTGATTGCGATCGAGCATATTTTGTCCGGCATGCTTGGCCGCGAGCCTGCGAATCCGGTATTCCACCACGGAATCTATTACGCGATCTACGAATTGGTCATGGATACGTTCGGAGTCGCGTTTCTGATCGGCTGTCTGCTGTTCGTGAAGCGCAGGCTTGCGCGACCCCCAAGCGTCGGACATACCGCGTTGGATTGGGGAGTCCTGGTTTCGTTCTTCGTCATCGGCGTCACGGGTTTCCTGCTGGAAGGCCTGCGGATCATTCGTGAGCAGCCCGATTTGCCCGGATTCTCGTTCGTCGGTCTCGCCGCAGCGCGCGTTTTCGAAGCGTTCGGCACCACGCCGGCCAACGTCAGTGCGGTCCACCTGGGGCTGTGGTGGTTCCACGCAATTCTGGCACTGGGGATCGTGGCGGCATTCCCTTACACCCGGCTGATGCACGCGTTGGCAGGGCTGCTGAATCTTGTGACGAATAGCACACAGCTTGGCGTCATGGCACCTTGCTCGATTGAAGAAGTTGAGCAGACCGGGCGATTTGGTGTTGGACAGCTTGCCGACTTCACTCGTCAGCAATTGCTGGAATTAGACGCCTGCGTCTCGTGCGGCCGCTGCGAGGAAGCGTGTCCGGCCTTCGAAGCGGGCAAGCCTCTTTCACCGAAGGCGGTCGTGCAAGACGTTTGGTCTCAGCTAAACATCATCAGCGGCAAGACTCTGCACGGGGACGTCATTGCCGCCGAGACATTGTGGGCCTGCACGACGTGCGCGGCGTGCGTGGATGTCTGTCCGCTGCGAGTCAATCCGTTGACATTGATCACCGACATGCGCCGCCACTTGATTGGTGAAGGCGAGTTACGCGGTGCCCCGGCCATTTCGCTGCAGAAAACCGAACGGTCCGGCAATCCCTGGGGCCTGCCGCCCGACGAACGCTTCGCGTGGGCCGAGGGCCTGGACGTGCCGACGGTCAAAACGAATCCCGGCTTCGACGTGCTGTACTGGATCGGATGTGCCGCCGCGTACGACCGACGGATTCAGAAAGTCGCTCGCAGCGTCGTCAAGCTGTTGAAACTCGCGAACGTCAACTTCGCGGTGCTCGGCCCTGAGGAGCGATGCACCGGCGAGTCGGCCCGTCGCATGGGAGACGAGTTCGTATTCCAGGACCTCGCCCGACAAAACATTGAAACGCTGTGCCGCCACCAGGTGAAGAAAATCGTCACGCACTGTCCGCACTGTTTTAACAGTCTGAAAAACGACTATCCTCAATTCGGCGGTGAGTACGAAGTCGTACACCACTCGCAGTTCCTGGCAGAGCTGGTAAACAATGGGCGGCTACCCATCGAACCGAACGCCGAAAGTATCAAGAAAACAACCTATCACGACCCCTGTTACTTAGCGCGTGTCAACAGCGTCGTCGAACCGCCACGACAGCTCATTCAGCTTTCGATGTCCGGCTCAGTAAGCCCACGGGATATCATCGAGATGCCGCGAAACGGGAAACAAACGGCCTGCTGCGGAGCCGGCGGCGGGCGCATGTGGTTCGACGATGCGCCGGCCCAACGCATCGGAGTCAGTCGTGTCAAAGAGGCTCTGGCCACAGGCGCCGAGACCATTGCCGTCTCGTGTCCTTTTTGCCTGATCATGATGAAAGATGGCGTCGCGGCCGAAGATTCGGACATCCAAGTCCGCGACATCGCCGAGGTCTTGGCCGACGCCGCGGCGCGAACAGAGACTCACTGAGCATAAACAGAGACCCACGCGCGGCAGGGCCGCAAAATGGCGTGCTCTTCAAGAGTTATTGCAAGTAGGTCCGGCGAGCCGAGCCGGACTGAGCTCAACACGCAGTCTTCAGATCGAAATTCGATGCGTTGGACCACAAGACGCAGCTTGTTGAGTAGAACAGTCTTATTGCTGTTGCTAGTGACGCTCGGCTCGCGGCACCTACTTTCATCGCGTCCGTAGTAGATCCGGCGAGCCGAGCCGGATCAGGCGCAACACACAACGCCAAAATCGCAAACCGACGCGTTTGACCAGAAGAAGCTGCTTGCTGATTGAACAGTTTGCTGGCTGTTGCTGAACGGTCCCAGGCGACAGTTTTTTCTGGCAACACCGTCGCCCGCGGCTTACCGTTAAACAACACGGCCGCATTCGACAGTTAAACGAGCCATTCTTGCCCGTGAACAGTATAGCCAGGATTTGAAGCGTTTGATTAAATAGAGAATCTGATCCGTCGCACGGATTCATCAATGCGAGGTTTTCGCTCAATCCGCGACATCGGCTTCGTGCAGTTTGCCAGGAGGACTCTATGCCGATTTTGAAGAGCAATGCTTTGCTCGCCGCGCCCATGGTGTTGATTTGCTGGTCAATCATTGCTTTGGCGGCCGATTCATCGATATCGAAGACCAAAGCACAATTTAGGCGGCCAATTGCGGCCGTTCTTTTGGAAGCGGACGGTATCTTGGCCGTCGCGAATCGACGAAGCGGAACGATTTCGCTGGTCAACCTAAAAGACGGCGCGATCGCGAACGAAGTCAGTGTCGGCAAACGATTGTCTGATCTCACGGCGTTGCCAAAGTCGGCACGGTTCTTGGCGTCTGATGAAAAATCGCATGAATTGCTGCTCCTCAAGTACGACCAAAAAAACATTTCCGTGGAATCACGGTTACGTGTGAACCCATATCCTATTCGCATTATTTCGAACAGTCAGGGATCGCGCTGCTTTGTCACATCACTGTGGTCACGGCGGCTGTCGGTCGTTGAAATCGCGGCGACGGACGATTCCAACGTACGGCCAACGATGAAGACCGTCCGGGAAATTGCACTGCCGTTTGCTCCGCGCGAACTGCTGCTACTCGACGGTGATGCGAAGCTGGTTGTGGCCGATGCGTTTGGTGGTCAACTGGCGATCATCAATGTTGAGACCTACGAAATCGAGTCTGTTCGAAATCTTCCAACGCACAACATTCGCGGTCTCGCCGTGGGCGATGATGGTTCACGGCTGTTGGTCTCGCAGCAGATTCTGAATTCCCTGGCACACAGCAGCAAAGAGGACGTTCATTGGGGACTGCTGATGACCAATTGTGTTCGGTCGATCCCAATGAAGAATGTGCTCGATCCAAAGGCCAAGCTGCTGAAAAACAGCCAATTGGCGCTATTAGGGAATGCGGGGAACGGAGCAGGGGACCCTGCGGGATTTGTGTTGGACAATGACGAACGCCTGATCGTCGCACTCGCCGGGACCAACGAAGTCGCGATCGGCCGTATCGGAGAATTGTATGCCGATCGCGTGGATGTTGGTCGCCGGCCGACGGACATCATCCTCAACGCGAATCGAGACCGCGCGTATGTGCTCAACACATTTTCCGATTCAGTTTCGGTGCTCGATCTGAGCAGCCGAACAGTGACGAAGCAGATTTCGCTCGGC
>CAUZVF010000112.1:0-9424 GCA_963582955.1 Planctomycetota bacterium | reverse complement strand
TGACCGACGCGGAAAGCGATGAAAAGCAACTGAAGGACTCGGTCGTTGGCCAAGTGATCCCCAGCCACGGTGTTGAGGAATAATCGTTTGCGTGAAAATACCAGGCGCGTTAGCCGTTAGCGGGAGTCGTGCGTCCCGTATGCACAACAGGTCAATATAACTGAGAAATGAGTACGGCCAATGCCCGGTCCCCTACCAGCTTGTCTGGTAGGAATCAAAGTTTGACCAGCTAAAACGCATGACAGCAAAATAACCAGACCCCTGTCGGCTTGTCCGACGGGTGAATCAGATTGATCGGCTATGATCGTGATTGGCCGCTCAAACTTTGGCTCTTGCCAGGCAAGCTGGCAAGGGGCCTTATTTGACGCCGCGGCAAACATGTTAGCTTGCCAAACTGATCCACCGGCCTGACAAGCAGGCAGGGGTCGATGCAACTGTCATTGATCGGACTGTCCTTTAACAAAATCGGACTGTCCTTAAAGGAAAAAGTCCGGCAGCAATTCCGCTCCGGGAGTCACCGCGTATTGATCGAAGTCCGTCACACCTTCGTCGGCAAGCACCTCGTCATCGATGAAGAAGTTGCCCGTGCATTCGCGGCTGTTGCGTGTCAGGATTGCATGGGCGGCATCGGCGACGATTTCTGGTTTACGGCACCGGCGGGTCGCGTCTTCTCCGCCCAAGAGATTACGGATCGCCGCCGTGTCAATCGCCGTCCGCGGCCAGAGTGCGTTGACGGCAACGCCCTGTTCGCGGAATTCCTCGGACATGCCCAGCACGCACATGCTCATGCCGTATTTCGACATTGTGTATGCGGCATGCCCGGCGAACCATTTTGGATGCATATTTAGCGGCGGGGACAAGTTCAGAATGTGCGGATTCTCGGCTTTGATCAAATGCGGCAGACATAACTTCGAAGTCTGATAAGTGCCGCGGACATTGACCGAGTGCATCAAATCAAACCGTTTCATTTCAGTATCAAGCGTGCCGGTCAACTGAATCGCGCTAGCGTTGTTGACCACAATGTCGATGCCGCCGAATGTTTCGAGCGCCCGATCGATCGCCGCTTGAGTCTGTTCCTCCGAACGAATATCGGCCACGCACGCCAATCCGTTGCCCCCGGCGGCGTTGATTTCCTCGACGGACGAATGAACCGTACCCTGTAACCTTGGATGCGGTTTGTCGGTCTTCGCCACAACGACAACATTGGCACCGTCGCGGGCCGCCCGTATACCAATTGCCTTGCCAATCCCGCGACTGGCTCCGGTGATGAACAGCGTTTTGCCTTGGAGATTTGACATGGTCGACAATTTCATCGTCTAAATCCGACTTCGCGAATGTCGGCATCTTTCAAATTCTCGTCGACTCATATCAATTCGTCGATCGGATTCCCGTCCGTCAGAATCGGAATCGGACGGCCCGTGTTATCGAAATAATGTTCGGTCCAATCGATACCAAACTTGTGATACAGCGTTGCCAACAGACAGTTGCTGTTCATGACACGTTTGGCGGGTTCTTCGGCGCGGGAGTTGGTTTCTCCGACGACTTGTCCCATCTTCAGCCCGCCGCCGGAAAGGAAGATGCTCATCGAGCGTGACCAGTGATCGCGGCCCGGCCGTTTCGACTTGTCTTGATGACGAATCTTCGGAGTGCGGCCGAATTCGCCGCAGAAGATGAACAATACGTTCTTGTCCAAACCGCGTGCGTAGAGGTCTTCGATCAGTGCCGGAACCGCGACGTCGAAGACGGGCATGCGCTCGCGATAGGCTTTGAAGGTGTGCGTGTTGACGGAATGGTCGTCCCAATTGCTGACGCGGCCGGCCTGTTTGCTCAAACGAAAACTGGCTTGCAGTTGAACCATGCGGACGCCCGATTCCACCAAACGCCGGGCGAGTAATAGTCCCTGTCCCCAAGTTGTCCGGCCATAGCGATCGCGGAGTTCCTTGGGTTCTTTCGACAGATCGAATGCCTCGGCCGTGCGCGAGCTGGTCAGCATGGCCAGTGCCCGTTGATTGAACTTGTCGAGAGCCGACATCGTTTCCGAACGGTCGACTTCGCGACGAAAACTATCGAATTTGGCGAGCAGCCGCTTCCGCGTTTGCAAACCCTTCACGGCCTCTTGCGTCAATGTCATGTCGCTGTAGCCAAACCTCGAACTGTTCGGATCTCCGCGAAACATGAACGGACTGTAGGCCGGTCCCAAGTATCCGGGCCCGCCACCGTAGAATTTCGTGTTGGCGACGAACAGAGGAATGTCGGAAGTTTTGTTTTCCAGGTGCTTGGCGACGATCGATCCGATTTCAGGATACTCTCCGTCGGACGGATTCGCGGCTTTGGGTGTGTAACCGGAAAGAAACCGGTTCGTGCCGCCGGAATGCTCGTTTCGATTATGGTGCAGGCTGCGGATGATGGAGAACTTATCGCCCATCGCGGCAAGGTTGGGCAATAACTCGCAGATATCCATTCCGGGGACGTTGGTGTGAATCGGTTTGAACTCGCCGCGATATTCTTCCGGGGCGTTTGGTTTCAGGTCAAACGTTTCCAACTGGCTGGGTCCGCCGTTGGCCCACATCAGGATGACGGAAAACTCTTTGTTCGATTTCGAAACATTGGAATTCGATCGCTCGGCGCCGAAGAGTTGTGTGAGGGACGGATTCAAGCCGCCAGAAAGCGCGCCCATTGACAGACCGCCGATCTTGAGAAACGATCGTCGGTCGATGGGACCAGTGCATTTCATTTGATGTCGCATCGATGTCTCCAAACACGTTTATCGCCAACTCTTGCCACAGACCGCGCCAACTCTCCCCACCGACCCCGTGTCGGTGGATTTGTGACTTAAATGCTACTCGAATCGGCCGGCTATGGAATCGGCCGGTGCTTAGCTGCCAAGTCATGTTTCCACCGACGCGGGGTCGGTGGGGAGGCGCGCTGACATGCGGTCAGTGGGCAACGGGTTTAGTGATTGTACATGAATTCCTTGGTGTTAATGATCGTCCAGACAAGGTTGCTGTATGCAGTTTTCGTGTTGGATTCGCTTTGGATGTATTCGAGTGCGTCGGAAAACTCCGTTTTCGTCGGCGTTCGCGAAAACGCCTTTATGAAGAGTTCCGTTACTTTTTCGTGATGTTCTCGTTTGTCCTTTGCAAGACGCGCGGCATACCCACTGCCCGACGCAGTCTTACCCAGGATGAATTGGTCGTTCATCACGAATAACGATTGCGACAAGCTGGGTGCCGGACTTCGCTCGCATTCGCACGCACTTTCGCGCGGCGGGCGGCCGAACAGAGTTAGAAACTTGTTCGAGTAGTTCTCGTCGGGGAGTTGCACCGAGCGGGTTCCGTTTGGTAGTCCGCTGTATCGCGTGGGACTTTCGGTGACCGCGTCGATCGCGTCCAACAACACTTCGGCCTGCAGCCGTTGTGGGTAGAAGCGGGAGTGATTTGTTGTTTCGTCCAAATTGTCGTCGTTCGGCAGTGAACTCAATTGATAGGTCGTGCTGTTGCAGATCAGCTCGACGATATGTCGCCGGTCGAACTTGCTGCGAATAAATTCTTGGGCCAATTCCTCAAGCAGCGGTTCGATCGAAGCGGGATTGGTGACCCGCATGTCGTCAAGTGGTTCAACCAATCCACGACCGAAGAAATGAGCCCATAGACGATTGACGAATGCGCGGGCAAAGTATGGGTTATCGGGCTCGGCCATCCAGTCAACCAGTTTGGATCGCGGATCACCATAGCGGGGAACATCGACGGACTCCGCGCCCAATCCGTGCGGCGGCACAATCTTGCCGGTCACGGGATGCTTGACGTCGCCTGT
The DNA here is from genome assembly GCA_963582955.1 of Planctomycetota bacterium. Classification (GTDB taxonomy): domain Bacteria; phylum Planctomycetota; class Planctomycetia; order Planctomycetales; family Planctomycetaceae; genus CAUZVF01. Next base: position 5,611 of record CAUZVF010000112.1, on the reverse strand, counting down.
TGGTTTGATCAGAACGGCTTCGTTAGCGCGTCGCTCGGCAACTCCGGCACCGCCCTTGCGGTCAACTCGGACGAAGAACGCCGCGAGACCGTAATAGTCTTCTTGAGTAATGTCTTCGAAGGGATGATGGTGGCAACGGGCACAGCCGATTCGCGTCCCCAGCAACACCTGCGCGGTATCGTCGACATAGCGGTCCAGATATCGGACTTCAGCGTACCACTGTGCCGGCGGATGGACTGAGACATTTCCCGTCGCCGTCAGAATCTCGCGGACGAATTGGTCGTACGGCATATTGGCCGCGATGGCATTGCGGATCCAGCGGTGAAAAGCAATCGTGCCTGGGATTCGATCCTTTTGAGCACGGCGTTTGTTGCGCAAAATGTCGGACCACTTCTGAGCGAAGTTGTCGGCGAAATCTCCGCTCGATACGAGACGCTGGATCAAGAACTCACGTTTCGAGGAATCCTGGTCGGCGATGAACGACCGCGTTTCGTCGACCGTCGGCAGCCGACCGGCAATTTGCAGAGTGGACCGGCGCAGGAACGATCCGTCATTGGCGACCGCGGATGGTGCGACTCGCAACTGCTTCAACTTCTTGCTGACGTGCCGGTCGATGAAACCGCGGATTGGAAAACTGGCGAGATCCGGTTCAGGCTTGTTCAACGGAATGACAATCTGACTGACAGCAACTCTGCCTTGCAATAGTGCAATGATGGGCGTCTCGCCGGTTCTATCTTGTGTGGTGACAAGTCCGGTGTCATCGATGCTGGCGATGCTCGTCTCGTTGACGCGAAATTCGGCGATTGAAGTGACGTCGCGACGGCTGCCGTCTGAGTAGACGGCTGTTGCGACGAGTTGTTGCCGATCGTTTGGCCGAAGAATCGCGGCGGTTGGAAAGACGTCGAGATGATCGAGTTTCTTGGCGTCGGGCGTGGACTTGGGCGAGTTCGCGGCGATCCAACGTTCGATGCGTTGATATTCCGGTTCTCCGACCTTCAATCGATGTCCGCCGCCGTGCGGGACCGCCATCGTTGGCTTCATCAAGAACAACGATTGCGACGGCGATGACGGGAAAACGCGCCGGCCGCGGGCTCCCTTGGTGATCCATTCGTAGTCCTGTTCAGGAATGAAACCAAACAGAGACAATCGGAATCCGCCGCGTCCCGTTGATTTGCCGTGACAAGCTCCCGTGTTGCAACCCCGGCGCGTCAGGATAGGAACGATGTCGTTCGCAAAATCGATAGGAAGGTAACGGTTGGCGTCTTTCGTTTCGACGGTGATTCGCTTTCGTTGGCCGCCGAAGCGAACCTCGATTTTGGTCGTTCCGTTCCCGGTTGGCGTGACCAGTCCCGTGAGGCTGACCGAAACAACTTGAGTGTCAAAACCGTGGAATGTCGCCGGTTGACGAGTGTCGCCGGGCCGCTGGATGTCGTGTTGTCTTACGGCGATTTGTTGACGCGAGTCTTTTCCGTGCAACACGATCGATTCGGGGAACACGTCAATCGCACTCGCCGGGGATTCGGGTGCTGAGTTCGCTCGATCAACGTCGGCCGCCAGAAATGCACGGCACATGAAGAGAACGGCGATTGTCGCATTGAGCAAGCGAGACATTGTTGAGCGATCCGTGGAAGGATGATCTGGCGGGAAGCTAATCTCTAATGTCGCTGTTCTTCGGACTCTTGGCAACCAGAAACATCAATAGTCGTCGTCATCATCCTCGTCGTCGTCCCCGTATTTGGCGCGTTCCTTTGCCAGTTTCGCTTCAATTTTCGCCTGTTTCCTTTTCTCTTTAAGCGCGGTCTTGGAAACGTATTTCTTCTCTTTCACGCGCGTGACGAGTTCCAAATTCTTGGTAAATGTTTTGGCCATCAGTCCGTTGACTCGCATCATAAACAGGCCGAAAAATGCCGTAACCGCAAATTGCAGAAGAACTATCAGAAGCATTCCAGCAATGATAATTGACGCCACGACGACCGTCACTTCGTCTTTGTTTCCAGGCAAATCGAAACCTTCGTCGACAGCGACTTCCATGGCGTTGGCCAGAGCCAACACGACCGCGCCCATGTACAACCATAAAATCACGCCCAAAATCGCGCTAAGAGCCAACGTCGCGAGACTGGCACCGAAGGCGCTAAGCCACCAAAACATACATGGTTTGAAGTTCTTGAAGAATATCTTGACCATCACGGGCATGGCCCACCCTCGCCAGGTAATGGGCATAGCCATGTGGGACATGACAACTGGCAGAGTAAAGAACATCAGTCCAAATTGAAGAATTGCGGCGAGTTCCCACAGCAGAAACTTTATTCCGAGCGCGATCACAAGGAAGAAGTCGAAGGGCACTTTTCCCATGTCGGCTTTTTTGTCCATCGTGACTTTGATGACTTCGACCCATAGGAACCACCACCAGCCATAAATCCCAGACAAAAAAATGAGGGCGGTCACATAGGCAATCCACCCCACCGGCGGCAAATCCCATTTGAGTAGTGCAAAAAGGGCAAGAACGAGGAATGCCGTGTACAACGCAAAAAACAGCGCCCAATACATCGAACTGCGGAAAACAAGATTCGTATGCTTCTTGGCGAACTTCCACGAGTCCTTCCAGGCCGTGGCATAGAATTTTTCGATCTCTTTTTCTTTTTTTGTTTTCTTTTTGACGCGGCCAGAATCGAGATTGAAGCCGCATTCGGGACAATCGACTTCGTCCTCGTACATTTCCGTACCGCACTTGGGGCACAGTTGGACTGATTTGTCTTCGGCCGCGTCGAGATCAAGCCGGTCAAGGACGTCGACTTGCTTGGGTTTCCGCGCGCTACGTGCCGGTTTTTTCTTTTTCTGCGCGCCGCCGCCCCCGCGCCCGCCAGCCGGCACGCGAATTGGCGTTTCGCAACTTGGGCACTTGATCGCCTTGCCGCGGGCTTTGTCGGGCGCGTTCAGGACTTTCTGGCATCCGGAACAACGAACTTTAACTGGCATCCAGTAACTCCCGCGCGAAACGATTGAAGTCGGCCGCTGGTGGTTCCGTCCGAATGGAGACGAAGACCGGAACGATCCCCCCCGTCTTCGGCCGTTTAATCAAGACCGCACACGATTTCGCGCCACATGAAAAAAGAATGAATCGTTTAAGTACAACTGATTAAACAACTCAGTGCAATTGAAAGTCGGAAAAAAGCCGACTGACCCAGCGCTTCAGTGATCGTATGATTAGTTTGCTCCCGTTTTTCACTTGGGATTTCAGTTGGAAACTCATTATTCGTTCGAATTTGCGTGGCTCCCGGCAGAGCGTGAGTGTCGTTTCTCTTAATAGAGGTGGGCTAGGCGCAAGTTCTGCTCGCTGATAAATTCCCGCCCTCTCAATTCTCTCGTACTCTTACGGATCACCTTTCGTTCACATCGATTCCCTGTGTGGCTGGCCTGCCACGACCCAAAGCGAACCATCCAAAATTTGAAAAGCATGGGCGTTATTCGCGGTCATGTTTGCCTTAAGTGCATTGTCAAGTTCAGCATCGATCTGATCTGGTCAAGTGCCGACGGTCGTGCGTTCTTCCATTGTCGTTTTCAGAATGGAGTCTGTCGTGCGGATCAATCACCGTTTAATTCTGATTTGTGGACTAATCACCGGGCTCTTGGGGATTGCGCGAAGCGCCGACGCCCGCAGCCGTATCGACGCCGTCAAAGGCAAGCAATACCGGCTGACCAAGAAACACGGCCCGTGGATGATTATGGTCGCCAGCCTGGCCGAGCCTCCGCCCGATCGCAAAATCGAAGGGATGACTCCGCGCGAGGCAGCCGACCAATTGGTCTATGAACTGCGTCGCAAAGGGATCCCCGCGTACACATACCATCAAAGCGAATTGAAACGGTCGATCAACACGTTTGACCGATTGGGCCGGGATGAGCGACGAACGTACACAGCACGCGAAGACCGCATCTGCGTGATCGCCGGCAACTATTCGAACATCAACAATCGAATTGCTCAGAAGACGCTCTCGTACGTGAAAACCATCCACCCCAAATCCTGGGAAAAGGGAGGCATCTACAAGCCGACTCCCGGCCGTCCGGGGCCGCTCAGCGGCGCATTCATGTCGATCAATCCCAAGCTGTCGCCTGAAGACGTGGCACAACGAAAGATCGATCCGTTGTTGCTGAGACTCAATTCGAGGCAGCGGTTTTCGTTACTACAGAGCCGTGGCAAGTATTCCCTTTCCGTGGCCTCGTTCTTTGGCTCGATGTCCACGAAAACTGGGAGTTTCAGCAATGTCCGACGGCTACTGCAATCGAAAAAAGAACATCGTAACGGGCCCACGCTGGATGACGCGGCTGAAAACGCGAATGAACTGGTGCAGGCCTTGCGGTCAGGTAACTATCTTGTCATCGACATCCGAAAGACACGGCCGCCGCATCAAATCGTGACGTATCCCGGCAAGAAAATGGACGCTTTCGTTTTACATAAGAAGTACAAGTCGATCGTCACGGTTGGCGTATTCGACCAGCAGAATGACCCGCGGATTCGCTCGCTGTTCGAGACATTTGGCGCCAAGCAGGTGCGGGACAATCGCGGACAAGTCGGCTCGATGCCGCAGTACATCATGGTGCCGGACAAGAAGGATCCCAACAACAAGAACAAGATGACAACGTTTGTCTTCGATCCTAAGCCGCAGATCGTCAAAATTCCGCGATCACGTTAGGCAAGCGAAAGATGGGAGCGTACCTGAAGAAACCGGTCGCTAACGCGCGCCGGCTGATAAAATGAGCCGCTGGGAGCTGGCCCAATGGCACTCACTTTAGATGCAACATTTGGGAAACCATTGATGGGGGCCAGGAACCTAACGGTTCCTGGCCAAAACGGATAACTGTCCGACTCGTCGTTTAACTTGACGAAACGATACCGTCGGTAAAGTGAGTGCCGCTGGGCGCAGCGTGCTGGCCCGCCGTTTCCTACGGGTACGTTCTCATCTGCTGCTTGACATCGATCAGCCATGCCGGCAGACTTTTGCGGCATGATTGGATCAACAAACATCACGCTCGTTCTGGCCAGCCGCAACGTCAAAAAAAGCCGTGAGATCGCCGAGCTGTTGGCTGACCACGGTATCAACGTCGTTAGCGTTTCCGATTTCCCTGACGTGCCCGAGGTCGTCGAAGACGGTGACACGTTCGGTGCGAATTCCCGGAAAAAGGCTGTGGAACCGGCGACTCAGTTATCGCGATGGGTCTTGGCCGAAGACAGTGGCTTGATGGTCGATGCGCTGGATGGCGCGCCGGGAGTTTACTCGGCCCGTTACAGCGGTGGAGGGGCGACCGACCAGAAGAACAACGAAAAACTGATCGCGGAGCTGATGAGGATTCCCGACGCACAGCGCACGGCTCGTTACGTTTGCCATGTCGCCGTGTCCGACCCGACTGGCGCGATTCGGCTTGAATCCGAAGGCGTTTGCGGAGGACGAATCACGACGCAACCACGCGGCGAAAATGGATTTGGATACGATCCGTTTTTCCTGATCCCCGAATACGGAAAAACGTTTGGAGAACTCTCACCACTCGTCAAGAGCCAGATCAGCCATCGCGCACGGGCGTTTCAGCGATTGCGAAGACCACTCGTTGAGCTGCTGAA
>CAUZVF010000111.1:0-9427 GCA_963582955.1 Planctomycetota bacterium | reverse complement strand
GCAATTCCAAATGAGACCGCGAAGGCGCGTCGAAGGGTGACACTGAATCCGACAGCCGACACATCGGGTTTCACGGCGATACCCAATGCTCCTGTTGCGTCGGCCGGCACACAGGCACCGTCGCCCACGGCTGAGGACGGGGCCGCGGAAGGAATGGATCCTGGCTCATCCGACAATACTGTCGAACGCCCTGATTCGGCCGCATCGGGCTTGGGTCCTGTTCCGGCTCTTCCCGTCGCACCGACTGGCGGAACGATCGAGATTCCCAGTGAGGCCGAGATCGACGCATCGCTGGAAGCCGAAATACAAGCGGCGATGCAAAGTGAAGAGCAGGCGGCAACGTCATTGCCGCCCGGTACGGAAAGCGAGCAACAGCCACAAACAACCGATGCCAGCGTGGAAGAAAACCCAGAGTCAGGCACGCGTATCAAGGGAACGGTCCAGTCCGTCCACGGTGACAACGTTTTTCTGGACTTGGGTTTCCGATCACCCGGCGTGCTGCCGATCCGGCAGATCCAATCAGCCGAGCCGCCAGCAAACGGCACGGAATTGGAAGTCGTCGTCAGCAGTATTGACGAAGGCGAGGGGCTGATTCTTGTCAGTCTTCCCGGTGGACGGCAGAAGCTGACTGGTGACTGGAACGCTGTCGCGGAAGGCCAGATCGTTGAATGCAACGTTCAGAAAACGAACAAAGGCGGCCTGCAAGTCAGTATGGGGAATCTTCGTGGATTCCTTCCGGCCGGGCAGATCGACACCAAGTATATCGAGGATCTTGAAACATTCGTGGGACAAAAGTTGACGGTCAAGATCATCGAGGTGAATCGGCAAAAGCGAAACCTTGTTGTGAGCCGCCGTGCGATTATTCAGGAAGAACGCAAAGAAGCCGAACAACGATTATGGGGAACGCTTAAAGACGCCCAAGAGTTTTCAGGAACCGTCAAGACGATTAAGAATTACGGTGCCTTCGTGGACATTGGCGGCATTGACGGGTTTTTGCACATTGGGGAAATCAGTTGGTCCCGAATCAATCATCCAACGGAAGTGCTGAAGGAAGGGCAAACGATCGATGTCAAGATTGTGAAGCTCGACGAAAAGAAAAAACGCATCAGCCTTAGCATGAAGCAGATGGTGCAAAATCCGTGGGCAACGGCCGCCGACCGTTATCAAAAAGGGACAACCGTCAGCGGCAAGGTAACTCGCACCGAACAATTCGGTGCCTTTGTGCAATTGGAACCGGGAGTTGAAGGCCTGGTCCACATCAGCGAGCTGGATTACAAGCGAGTGAACAAAGTGACCGACGTGTTGAGCATCGGTCAGGAGATCGATGTGCAGATCGTGGATGTGAACCCCGATCGTCACCGGATTGGTTTGTCACTGAAAGCGCTGAAACCCAAACCGGATGCGGTTGCCGACACCCCCGAACCCGTTGAAGAAACTCCAGAAGTTGCTTCGAAACCCAAGGGACCGCTGAAGGGTGGAATCGGTCCGTCAGAAAGCGGCGGCGGACTGTTTGGAAACCCCGGTGATTTCTCTTAGGCGTGCGGCAGATGAGAACGTACCAGTAGGAACCGGACGCTAGCGCGTCGCGGCTGATGAAATCAGCCGATGGGCGCTAGCTCACTGCCACTCACTTTATGTCGAGTATCGGGTTTGTAGATCCGTTGTCCCAACTGTTTTCTGCATGTGGAGGAAGCATTGATGACAATTCTTCTACAAAGTGAGCGCCATTGGACGCTAGCTATAGCTCGTTCGGAAAAAAATGTCGCACACTAGCCCGACGCGCCAGCGAGGGAGACACAGCGGAAACTCCGCAAAACGCAGTCCCTTGCTAGCGCGTCGGGCTAGTGTGGCCTTTTCCGAAATGGGACATTTTTTTTCGAACGAGCCATATAGCTAACAACACGTCCTTTCCGGCACAAATCACGGCATTCGCATTCGGCTCCGAAGTCGTTGCCGACGGTCTTCTTCGCAAAGTCAGAACCTCACGGTTTTTCGAATTCCTTGTCGTCAATCTTGTCGGGATATGACATCTTTTGAGGATTCGATTCAACGAATTTCTTCCCGTCTCGAAACATCGTTATCTTCGTCGGACTCAGGAACCCATCGAACTTCTTGTATTCGTGATAGACGGCTTCCTCCTTGACCTCTTTAAATTGCAGCTCAGGGACGGCGTTCGTGAAGGCAGTCTTCTTGATCAGCCCGGTCTTCTTGCTGAACAGAAGCGTGACCGTCGGCATGTTCTTGTGGTCGATCTTGACGCATTCACACTCCTCACCTTCGATCGTCTCGGAACGCGCAAGGCTCAGCTTGAACTCCTTGTTGGGTTTCTGAACTGGAATCAGAGACATTGCGTAATTAACGAGCAGTCCTTTCTGGGCCACTTCAAGGGCCTTGCCGTCGAGATCCATGGTCATCCCCATGAAAGACATCCAGGCCTTGTCCTTATCGATCACACTGATGAACTGCCCGATGATTTCCATCCGATAGCGGCCTTGCTTCGCGAAGACAAATACGTATCGCCCCGTATACGGCACGCCTTCTCCCATGCCGTAATACGTTCCTTTGTCTTACATAATCGTGTGACGAGTTTTCGCCAGAGCCTTTGCACCGCCCATGGCCTTGATGGCCCGGTCGATCAACTTTTGAGCTTTCTCGGCATCGTCATCGGCCGACAACGACGAAGTGAACAACGCGACGACAAAAGCAGGTATCAACATAAATCGAATGGTAAGTTTCATGGCAGGTCAATCTCCAGATTCGGGGAAATCAATTCGACACGTCTCGATCCAAGATATCGATCCGCAAGCGTGTAATCAATTCTGCTGGAGGAAGTGACGTGCCGCATCGATCAGTAGGTGTTTTACCGTCACATTACGTGTGACGTCGCTGACTGTACGGCACCCAGCTTGGCGGACTCGTGAGTAGACTTCTTCGATCGCCTCGACAACTTCCGGACGATTCGCCTCGCCAGGATATCCTAGGCCCTGAGCGAAATCGTTGGGGCCCACGCCGAAATAGTCGATGCCCTCAACGCTGACGATTTCGTCGAGATTTTCGAGGACGCCTTTGTCTTCCAGCAATGCGCTGACGAGCATGTTATCGTTGCACTCGCGGTAAAAGGCGGCTTTGTCGGTTAGTTCGAAATCGTACTCGCAACCACGATTGCCACCGAACGAGCGTTCGCCGAGCGGACCGAAGTAGCACGCTCGGACTAACTGTTCGGCGTCGGCCCGCGTCGAAATGTGGGGGCCGATGATTCCCTGAATTCCTCGATCCAGATACTGCAGAATCGTCGATGACTGGATGTTGGGCACGCGGGCGATCGGTGTAATTCCGACCGACTCAGCCGTGCGGCACAGGTGTTCGAGCTGCTCCAAATCAAACGGCCCATGTTCGCCATCGATCCACACGAAATCGAAGTCGAGTGGACCGAGAATCTCGATGATGTGCGGAGATGGGAAATTAAGGTTGTATCCGCGAGCCAACCGTCCCTCACGAATCGCAGCTTTCACTCGGTTTGGTTGTTTCATTTTCTGACCACTGGCACGGATCGTGCAAATGCTGACCGAAAGGGAAGAAGTGCAGGAATCTTCGTCAATTCAAACAGGATGTTTGTAATATTGACGATTCGAATGCCAAATTTACAACCACGCGCAAAAATGCCCGAATGAGTACACGGCATCATCTCAGACATTTCACATCTTCAGCTAATTGACCCAAGTTTGCACGCCACTTCCAATTTAACAAATCGGACCATTGCGACTCTTCGTTGAATCAAGTCCGTATTCGTCGTGACGCCAAGGACGGAGTCATTTCATGCACACTGTTTCGTTGCTGCTGCTTTCCACTATTTCGGTGTCCGCCGTTCCTGACAACATTGTCTTGGAATTCACCGCTGATTCGTGCATCCATTGTCGGCAGATGAGCCCGATCGTTTCGGTATTGCAGCGCAAGGGCTATCCGATCCGGACCGTCGATGCTGATCGCGAGCCCCAGTTGCTACAGCGGTTCGGCGTTAACCTATTGCCGACTTTTATTCTGGTCGTTGACGGCAAGGAAGCCGATCGCATCGTTGGCGGAATGAGCGAAAACGAACTGCGCCGGTTTGCGATGCGCGTTCCGAAGCGCTCGCCATCTGGGCGAGCAAACGTGAATTCGAAGACCACGGGATCGAAAAACCAACAACCGCCAAAACCAAAACGCAGCCTGGCGGGTTCGATCGTTGCGAAAACCAAACAGGCGCTGACACCGCGAATCAAACTCCCGCTGTTTGGACGAGCCAAAGACCGCCGCGTAGCTAAAGACGATCCATCGGCGATCGTCCGCGCTCAGCTGGGCGAGGAAGAAACACCTCGCTCAACCGACCCGCTAGAGTGTACCGCTCGCCTGAAAGTTCAAGACGGAAATGGTGTCAGTTTCGGGTCGGGAACGATTGTTGACAGCCAGCCGGGCCGAACTTTGATCTTAACTTGCGGACACATCTTTCGGGAAATGAAAAACCGTTCAAGCGTGGAAGTCGACATCTTCCACGCCGCCGGAAAACGTACGTATCAAGGAGAAGTCGTTCGATTCGACATGAAATCAGATATCGGCCTCGTGGCAATTGCAACGGAAACAGAGTTGGCGGTTTCCAAAGTTGCCACGAGCGATCGTGAACTGCGCAAAGGCAATCCTGTCTTCAGCGTGGGATGCAGTAATGGAGATAATCCGACCAAGCTTCAACGACGAGTGACAACGTTAAACCGGTATCTCGGCCCTGACAATATCGAATGCACTGGTGTGCCAGTTCAAGGACGCTCGGGCGGTGGCTTGTTCAACGCGCATGGCGAAATCATTGGCATCTGTGTCGCCGCCGACCCCAAGGACGGACGCGGCCTGTATGCCGGGCTGAAACCGATTCACGGCTTTCTCGCAAACTGCGGCCTCTCGCACCTTCTTCCGGCAACGTCAACGAATTCCCGAGATTCCAGAAGTTTCGACAGAGAAGACTCGGTCGCCGTATCACACGTCCGCGACGGACTGGAAATCTCTCCGCATCCGCCGGGCGCTCGCAAGATCGGTTTGGCCACGCAGCAGAAGAACGCCAAACGTTTTCCTATCGCGACAAAGGATCTGACTCCCGCCACTCTTGCCGCAATGAATCATGCAGGCGAAGCCGAGGTTGTCTGCATCATCCGTCCGCTTGACGGATCGAGAGATACGAGCCGCGTGGTCATCATCAATCGCGCCAGCAAGAGATTCGTTGCCAGCCTGCAGCGAGAAATGCAATCTCAAACGCAACCAACGACCCTGTCGTTACGCACCGACAACGACGCACGCGAATCGAATCATGCGGTTCACAACAACGATTTGATCAATCGCAAAGTATTGGATGCAAAGCGAGCCAGCCGAAGGAATTTAGCATCCGCCAAATTCATCGCGCCCGCTCCCGCTGACGTTGCTCGGACACCGCAAGTTCAACGACATCATGTCGAACGGCGGCAATCAGAACCACCGGCAAGACGCTTCCGCCGCAAGTAATCTTGGTTCTGTGTTCAATCGACCGGACGCATCACGCGGACAATCTGGTGGCTCGCGCATCGCGCACTGGGACACTCGCGTTCTTTCTGCTAGCATACGGGTCGATTGAAAAAAGAAATGACACGGCCGTTTTGAAATGTCGCGGTTAAGCAACGACCGATCAATTAGTGTCGCCTTTCGCTCCGCGAAAGTTGCGCAACTTTCGCGGAGCGAAAGGCGACTATGCGACAGTTATTGATCGACCAATACTAAATTGGTTTTTCAGCAACGATTCCAGGTCCAAGCGTGGACACGACAAAATGCCCCCCGGCATACCTGTAGGTGGACGACGCCCATTTGGAGGCCTCCGCCTTCTTTCGTAAACGCTTCGAATCTTTGAAGCAGAACTCTCGCTCGAAAGGGCACAAAATGAAGCGGTTCTCTCTCGCACTCGGTTGCATTGTCGTCACGCTTGGCTTGGCTTATGCCCAAGACACGCCGAAAAAGGCAAAGCCAGCGGATTCGGAAAAGAAATCCAAAACCGCCGCGAAAACAAATGACGCCATTGAACTGAAGACTCTGAAACAAAAAGTCAGTTACAGCATCGGATTGAACATCGGTCGTAGCATCACCCGGGACGGCCTTGAAATCGACGCCGATTTGCTGGCGCTGGGCATTAAAGATATTATGGCAAAAAGGGAGCCGCGTCTGACCAAGGAAGAAGTCAATGAGGCTTTAACCAAATTTAGTGCTGCCATGCGAGACCAAGCCACAGAGAAAGATAAGCTGGCGGCGGGAAAGAACAAAAAGGCAGGCGAAGCGTTTCTCGCGGCCAACAAGAAGAAGGAAGGTGTCGTCGCGACCAAGAGCGGTTTGCAGTACAAGATCCTCAAGCAAGGAAAAGGCCCGTCGCCTAAGCCGACGGATCGAGTCCGCACGCATTATCACGGTACTCTGATCGACGGCACGGTTTTCGACAGCTCTGTCGATCGCGGCCAACCATCCACATTTGGGGTCAACCAAGTCATCAAGGGTTGGATCGAGGCGCTGCAATTGATGAAGGTCGGCGGCAAATGGAGAATCTTTGTTCCGTCAGAATTAGCGTACGGAACACGCGGTTCAGGCTCGAAAATCGGCCCTGATACCGTGTTGGTCTTTGAAATCGAGTTACTGGCCATTGAATAATCACCTCGAAATTCGTCGAAAACCAGCCTTGAAAAGCAGTTCAACGGCTACAATAAATTGAACACGTAAATCTCAACAATCATCCGGGACGTGGCGCAGTCTGGTAGCGCGCTTGACTGGGGGTCAAGAGGTCGCAGGTTCAATTCCTGTCGTCCCGACTTATTTTTAAGGTTTTATTTGGAATTTCTCAGCGGTTCATCGTTATAATTCCACCAAAGACTCCACCAAATGGAGGGAATTAGCGATGAGAAAACCGTTCTACATGAAGAAATGCAAGGCGTGGTACGTCTGGCACAATGGCAAGCAGGTCCGCCTCTCGCACGACAAAGAAGAGGCGTTCCAGACGTATCATGAGCTAAAGTCGCAAAACGCCCCCATCTCTAATTCAGACACGGTGGCCTCTCTGCTAAATGCCTACCTCGAATGGTGCTCCCAGAACCGCAGCGAAAAGACTTACGACTGGTATCGTCTCTTCCTATCATCCTTCGCACGGTTCGTCGGGGCGACTCAAAGAATCTCTGATCTCAAGCCTTTTCATGTGACCAAATGGCTTGCAGCCAATGACTGGTCTAATACGACTCAGCACAACGTCACAAGGGCACTCAAGAGGGCTTTCAACTGGGCACGACGAGAAGGACGTCTCTCTCACAACCCCATTCAAGCTGCCCAGACCGCTGCGCCAGAGCGAAGGGAAATCGTCCTTTCCCCTGATGAGTATGATCTCGTTTATTCCGTCGCTTCAGACGATGCTTTTCGTGATTACCTTACGATCCTTCATGAGACAGGATGTCGACCACAAGAAGCCAAAGCCATCGAAGCACGGCATTGCCAGTTGGATATCTCTAGAATTGTCTTCCCAGCGAAAGAGTCCAAAGGAAAGAGATTCCCGCGAGTCATCTATCTGACCGAAGCCGCTCACCAGTTGGTTGAACGCTTATGCGAGCAGTTTCCAGAAGGCCCGATCCTTCGTAATGCCGACGGCGAACCGTGGCATCGCAATGCCGTTCGTTGCCGCTTCCGTAGAATGAACACGAAGCTTGGGAAAAAGAGAATCGACGGGCTCTGTGCGACTGTTGTCAGACACAGTTTTGCGACGGAAGGACTCAAGAACGGTGTTGATCCCGTCACTCTTGCAGTTCTCATGGGACATGCAGATGCCAGTATGCTCGCGAAGACGTACCAGCATCTTGCTGCTGATCCCACGTTTCTTTCTTCCGCAATGAAGCGGGCTAGAAGTCAAGATGACTGAAGCTCTGCTTTTTCTTCGGCATCGTTATTCGTGTTTGCGACAGATATGTAAGGAAGTCATCTTCTGACACGCGGATCGTACCTCGCCCGACACCGATCCGATGAGCGATAATCTTGCCAGCTTCAACAAGAGCGTACGCATTGGACGGGCTGATCTTCAGTAGATCGGAGATGTCGGCGATGGTGTAAAATTTCATTTAGCCGGTCTCATCAATGTGTCTCCGACCAGTTGCAGCCAACGCGAGACGACGCGTCGACGGGTACATGCAGTTTCAACCGCCTTCCAGCCTCTGTTGCTGCCCATACCACGATTCGTGTAACTTCATCCGACTGTTCCGGCGCAGTTTCCCATTGAGTTTCGTCGTGGATGTGTAGCAGTAATTGTGCTGTGTCCCGCAGTTCGTCAGCCGCGATTACGGCCCATAGTTTGGCACAAATGGCGGCACAGGATTGCAGCAGCGCGTTCAGTGCCGTGTGGGCCTTGCGTGGGCGGATGCGTCGTCCGTCGATAGCGGTGATCCAACCGTTAGCCTGCCAGCGTATTTGCACCGCAGACTTCAACAATTGCAGCGCTGGCAAACTTTGCATCCAGCGGTGAATCAATGCTCGACCTTCTGCCGGGCCGCCGCCGATGATGTCGCCGATGCAACTAGCACCGCCGCCGTACAGGAACGCATACAACAGCCGCTTGGCCTGTGATCGTGTTTCCAGGCCAGCCGCCTGACGGTTGTACTCATGGATGTCCGACGTCAGCAGCCGTTGGGCAAAGTCTCCGTCATCATACTTGTGAAGATAGTGAGCCAATGCTCGGGCTTCGATACCGGCCAGGTCAACTCCGACCAGGACACGTCCTTCCGACGGCTTGAACAAGCGCCGGAATTCAGGTCCTGACGGCACCTGCGCCAGATTCGGCCCTGAGTGACTGCACCGGGCCGCAATGCTGCCGCAAGTGTTGACGTGGTGGTGGATACGCCCAGATTTGCTGTGCTTCAACCAACTGTGCGGCCCGTCTGCCAGCTTCTGCAAGTGCCCAGTCAATTCGCGGTATTCAAGGATTTCCTTCGCTTCGGGATATGGCAGTGTCTTCAACGTCGCCTCGTCGACAATCGGATTACCTTTGTCTGACTGCAATGGCTGCCAGCCGTAGCGTTCACGCAGCGCTGTGACCACATTCTTTGGACTGTCAGGGTTGAACGGGACGACTACTTGTTTCAGCGGTCCAGGGTCAATGCAAACGTCTCTCGGTTTCAGACCCAGACGTTTGCGATAGTTGTCCGCCTCGGACCGCGTTCTATGCTGTGTCGGCTGTTCGCACTGCTGTAGCTGTGCTGTTGTCACAGCCAGTGTCCAATACTCCGGCGTCTTCATCTGCCGGATCGTCGGCGGAAACTTGCCCTGCAACTTATCGAGCACGGTCTGACGTCGGCCTTTCAAAGAAGTGCAAAGTTGCGACGCCTCGACCGAGTCGAAGCAGATTCCGTGACGGGTCATCTGG
>CAUZVF010000110.1:0-9443 GCA_963582955.1 Planctomycetota bacterium | reverse complement strand
TTCAGACGCCGTATCGCGCGGGATGGCTGCCATCCTGGCCCAAATGCCAATTGGTGTTCAAAGTCGAAGTTACCAACGAACAACTTTTGCATGGTGGAAACTGCCCAACACAAACGACCGGCACAGCCGTCGCACTTTATCCAAATTGCTGGCGCTGACCGGCACAAACCCCGCAGATGGAACCGACCTGTCAGCAGTTTCCTATCACATTGATGGTCGCTTCATGCGGTTGTCAACATGCTGACGATAATGACCGATGCAGGAATTGCGTGGGCTTCGTCAGTTGTGAGGCTTCACATAAGTGATTTGTTTCAAAGTTTAGTATTAGCATCAGCCGCTGGGCGCTAGCACAATGGCACTCAGCTTAGATGCAACATTCGGGAAACCGTTGATGGGGGCCAGGAACCTAACGGTTCCCGCTAGCCTGGTATTTGAAGCTTCAACGCTCTTGGCTAGCGGGAACCGTGAGGTTCCTGGCCAAAACGGATAACTGTCCGACTCGTCGTTTAACTTGACGAAGCGATACCGTCGGTAAAGTGAGTGCCATCGGGCGCTAGTCCCCGGTTTCCCCATTGATAACCGGACGCTAGCGCGTGGCGGCTGATTCAATTGACCATAAGTCCTTCGATATTGTCGGTCGGATTGGCAATCCGACCGCAACGGTGGGCGGATTGGCAACCCGATCTACTGCCAATTTCGTGTAAAGTTAGCCACTACCACTCGGCAACCAACAACCTATGTCATGGACCACATTGTTGATAACTTGGAACCATTGGCGGTCGATTGTCGGTTTGTTGCTCGTTGCTGGTGTTTGCGCCGGCCCAACCTGTCAAATCGTGAGAGCCGCGGCGGACAACGAACGTTCAAGAACGGTTGTTGTTGCGTCCCAGAAATTGTGGACTGCAACCGGAGTCACTCTGCAATCGGGACAATCCCTGACGATCACATCCCGCGGCCAGATCACGGCAAAGTGTTCGGACCATTGGGGACACGGCCAACAAACGCAAGTCGGTCCGGCTGGAACGTATTTATTCGACAACGCGATTGCCGATCAGCGGTTTCCATTGCCGGCAGGTTCGCAAGGTCCCGCACCGTGCTTCGCTCTGATTGGCCGAATCGGCGACGGCGCCCCCTTCTTCGTGGGACAACGAAGAAGCTGGACGGTTCGCGAATCCGGACCATTGTTTCTCGGCATCAACGACTTTCAGGTTTCCGAAAACAGCGGACAGTTCACTGCGGAAATCGCGAAGACGCGGCAGCCGCAGCCGATCTTCAACGAGCAATTGATCCGTTCCGAGAGTCCGACCGGCAGCCCCAACCGAGGTTGTTCGGTGATCGTATTTTACATCGACGGCTTACGGCCCGACGTGTTGCGCGAAATGGCGGCGATGGGACACGTCCCGACAATCCGCGCGTTGTTCGTTGACGGAGGTACTTGGCTCAGCAACACGTTTACGGCGTTTCCGTCCGACACGATCACGTCGAATGGAACCATGTGGACGGGGTGTTTTTCCGATCGGCATGGTTTGAAGGCTCAAGTGCGTTTCAGCCGGCATCGGCTCAATTCGGAATCGTATTTGGAGCCGCTGGGGCCCAGCCGTGGATCTCGACTACTAAAACCCGAAGGTATCGACAGGTTGGTCTTGGATGCTCAGGCCGCCACACGACGAGTCGTGCAGGGAGCCGCCAAGAGCGCTGCCTGGAGACAAAATGCGACGACCGGGATTCCGCCGATCTATCATTACCTGCGAGCGGGCGGCGAAGACTGGGCGACGGGAGTTCTGCCGTTGATGACCGACGTTCCGCCGCTGCTGTGGACACGCAGCATGGCCCGGCACTTACCCGTGTTTCAGGCTCAGAAGGCATGGCAATACATCGACGACGCGAACACCACCTATGCCATGCGTCACTTGCTGGATCGAGAACGCCCAGTGACCATCATTTGGTTGCCCGAAACCGATTCCGTCAGCCACAGAAAATGCCGCGGCCAATTCGGAACAACTCGTCGCACGATTGCGCGGGCCGATCAATTGATTGCCGAGATTGTCGCCGACGTGCGAAGTCGTGGGCGGTTTGGCAAGACTTATTTTCTGTTGGTTAGTGATCACGGACATCACGGCGGGCGTGTGACGCATCTGTCGCATTTCGACATTGCGAATGAGTTATTTTTCGCTCCGCGCATCGTTTCCAAGAATCGCGAGTGGATCGGCGGCGGTTTGGGGATGTCGGTCCGGCAACACCGGTCACAGAGCCGGCATCCCGAAGATCACCGCGATGCGTTCGTGTTCATCGACGGAGACTCGGACGGAGTCGCCCGTATCTTCCTGCCTCGCCGCGGCTTTCAGTCGGGCAACTGGACAAGCCCCGGCCGGCCCGCGGACCTGTTGGCATACAAAGTCGCCAACCATCTGCCACCGTTGAATCTGGTGAAGACTCTGACCGACGTGAAAGCAAATCGTGGTGACGGCACGGCACGGCATCCGATTGACTTAGTGCTTATGAAACTGACGGACAATGCAATCCTGGTGTCGACAGCCGACCGGGGCCACGCCGTGATCGAACGCAAGCGCGGCAACACGAACCAGTGGCTGTACCGCTATCAAGTCGTGTCCGACATCACGGGAAACTCAAACGGCAACATTAGATTTGCGGTTGTTCGGTCTCCGACTATTGACCCGATTGGATTGTTACGACACGTCGTGCCCGGTGCTTTGGATTTCTTCTACGACGAACGCACTTGGTTGAAAGCAACGATGCACACTCGGTATCCCGACAGCGTCGTCGCGTTGACACGGCATATGTTGTGGCAGGATAACCTGAAGGTCCGAGAAGCCGAATTCGCGCCCGACTTGGTCGTCACCGCCCGGCCCGGTTGGTACTTCGGAACGGCCGCGACTCCGGGAACGACTCACGGATACCCTTTAGCCGAATCGATGCGAGCGTGCTGGTTCGTGTCGGGACCGAACGTCATGCGAGGCGCCCGCGTCGAACCACCCAACCGGCTTGTCGATCTGACACCCACGATTCTCGACATGGTTGGTTTCTCCGCCAAAGACGCCAATTTCGACGGGACGGTCATTCGCAATTTCTATGAGTCCCCCCGCAATTTCGTTCAAACATTGCATCCCGTGTACTGGAATGATGTTGATTTGAACGCGTGGCGGCCACTCGAATACCGCGCGGTCGCCAAATCGAAACACATCCCGTTTTCGGTCAACCGTCCCGACAGTGCGTTGGACTTAAACAACGTCTTTTACAACGTCCAATCGATTGGCGATTGGAGCGTCTTTCGGTTGTTCGACGATCTGATGTTTCCCATCACACGTGGCCGCCGGTATGTCACGCCGGCCGTTGAACGATCGGACCTGCGCGTGCGGCAAGTCAAGAACGAATGGGTTGCTGACACAGCGGCCGCCTTAAATATCTCGGATGCAACCGTCAGTGATTATTCTCTGACGTCGCCCGGCAACATCAAACGAGTTGACGGAGTGATCGATTGGTTCCAAGAACGCGGCCGCGAGATTGACGCCCGCATCAGCGAACGGGTTGGCCGCGAGCGAACTCCACGCCCCCGGTTACTGAACCAGGCAATCGACGCGACTCAGTACGGATTCTGGGAGGTCTTTCGCTTCGCTCAGAGATTCGTCGTTCAACTGCTTGATGAAACCGTGCTGAACGGCATCGAAAACACGACCGATCGGGCCGCCAACACATTGCGGCGCGTGCCGGCGGAAATTGTTGCGGAGTAGCAATCAGACCAGCGAAGCTGGCACAGTAAGTGTGCCGACCTCTTCTCCTGACTTAATCCTGCATAGTTTCTCCGCGAAAGTGGCGCTACTTTCGCGGAGCGAAAGGCGACTATGCAACATTCGGGAAACCGTTGATGGGGGCCAGGAACCTCACGGTTCCCGCTAGCCTGGTATTTTGAGCTTCATTGCTCTTGGCTAGCGGGAACCGTGAGGTTTCTGGCCAAAACGGATAACTGTCCGACTCGTCGTTTAACTTGACGAAACGATACCGTCGGTAATGTGAGTGCCATTGGGCTAGCGCCGTACCGCTCACATCCGTTGAACGCAAAAACGAAACTGTGACACAGCCGCTATCGTACGCCTCGGCCGCAACAGCGTTTGTATTTGTGACCGCTGCCGCAGGGGCATGGTTCGTTTCGGCCAATCTTAGGACGGTTGGCATAATTCCCCGACGTCCGTGGTTCAACGGGTTTCTGAAACTGAGATCCGCTCGAATGGGTGTCGTCGATGTCGGCGGTGATGAACGACGCGGCTGTTTTATGACTCAGACAAGTACGAGTGATAAACGTTTCAATTTGCGTCCGTTGTTCGTCAGTCAGATCATCCCGGCCCGTGCTTTCGCCGAAGTGCTGGCTAATGTATTTGAAGATTTGCTTGAGTGTTCGTTTGCCGTCAAATGGTAGTGCGGCACCGGTAAACATCGCAAATTCGTCGAAACAAAGCAGGCGGCTGGCGAACGATATTCCCGGCATGGCCGTCTGGCTCAGATTAATGTCGGCCAACAAGAACGGTTCGCCCGTCAAGAGATCGACGATGGAAAGCCCGAATCCTGGCAAGCAGTCCATGATCATGAATGCCGAGTGAAATGACTCGGACGCCGCAAGCAACCACTCTTCTTTCGGAGTACCCGCGGCAGGCGGTGTTTCGTCGAGTAACCGTTTGGCGGCATTCAGGCCCTCGCGACGCTGATTATAGATCGCGTGGTTCATCATGACCGACATTTCATGCTCGCTATCGAAAACCAGGATGCCGCGTTTCAACAGTCCCAGCTTGCGGGCCGAATCGTTGATCTCCGCCGTGCTCAACATTTCAACCAATGTCAAACACGTCAACTTGCCGGTTTCTCTTAGCTGCTTGTAGTCGTTCGTCAGCCGCGGAATATCTTCAACCGACAGTTCCGGGACCAGACCCGACTCTGGATTGGGATCACGCGGATATTCCAGAAACGAAACGGGCTCGTCCTTACCTGTTCGCGCCGCTGACATTCCGAATCGCAATAGAGAAGATACGTCGTCGCTCATGTCTTCATCCTTGAAAAGCGGGTAGCGATTAACGAGTAGCGAGTGCCTATTGGGATTTTAGGAAAGCCGGTAAGCATTGTATATCCAAAACCGTAGCGACCGACGAGAGTGTGTGGCGGGAATTGACTATCCAGACCTGTGACATTGAACTGAAGAATTAGGGCATTAGGCCGGCGACAAGCCGCGCAGTTTTCGATTGATCGGCGAATTCGTGTCGGTTTTCGCATTTGCGGCGGCGGTGGCGGTGGCGGCATCGGCAATCACTCGTTCGAGTTCGCTAACGTATCCCAAAAACCGTTTTCGACCTTTCGGAGTTAGCCGGTACCGCGTTTGTGGCCGTCGTTGTTTGAACCCTTTCCAGTCTTCAACCAGCCCCGCGTCCTGCAAAACTTTGATGTGCCGGCTTAGGTTGCCGTCGGTCAAACAACACAGTTCTTTCAAGTCGCTAAACAACAGACCTTCCTGGTTCGAGACCAACGACGTCATGATACCCAACCGGGCCTTCTCGTGAATTGCCCGTTCAAGACCGTCGTAGGCGAACCGTCCGCTCGATTCTGGCGCAACGACTTTCGTTTTCGCGGCTTTCTTTTTAGCTCGGCCCACGAGAACGCTCCAAGGTTGAATAGAGGATCGATGCGGACAGAAATTGCCCCAGTCCAAATGTGACAACCATCGACATCGGTGAGAGGGCCGCCGTTCCGCGAGCCAGCACCAGACACAGGATTCCCGAGATCAAATAGTGTGTTCCAACCCAAACAATCGGGCTCGGCAATAGGCGGCACGACGCGAAGACTCCCAGACTAAAAAGCACGGCCCACAATCCCGGTAACATCCAGATACTTTCAGTCGAGTACAAAACGAAGACATACGTTAAGAGGCCGCCGGCGACCAAACATGGAAGAAACTGCAAAATTGCTAGCCGTGTCAATTCCACCGACATCGCGGACGACGAGCGATAGCTGCGGACAACCAACTCGGTTGCCGTCACCACCAAACTGATCACGGCAACGCCAATCCATAGGCACAAGAATTCACCGTATCGCTCGGTCGGATTCTCGATCCACACCGATTGAATGGTGGCGGCAACGATCGCCAGCATTCCCGAAAAGGCCGTCGTCGCCGATCGATATCCTCGGAATGTCTCGGTCTGAGCGATCCGCGATCGAATCTCTGTGATCTGCGACAAAGCCTCGCGGAGTTGCATGCGAACGACTTTATTACAAAAACTTTGACGAATGACCGAAATGTAAACTTTACAATGCAAAGTTAACTCCCCTGGCAACTCGAGTCAAGAGGCGGCCAAATTGCTCTTTGTCCGGCGCAATGATTCACTCACAGCCGACAGCCAATTACCGTGAGTCGTCCGAAGTTGTGAATAGGTCACGATTTGCGACATGACGGCCAGTTTCTTCTGGCAGTCGCGGCCAGTATTGGTTTCCGTAGTCGTCTTGATCGGCAGCGTCGTCATAACTGGTCCTGCTCGTGCAGTTGGAGTTCGGTCGAAACCAGATTTTCCGGTTGGATCACTGCAAGTGAAGCCAAATCACGATTTGACCGAATGAGGAATAATGGTCTCGAAAAACGAGTAATGCTTCGTAATTTTGCAGTGAGTATGGCACATGGATTTCTTACAAAACGCCAGCAATGACCAGATTGCCTTGATCGGATGTTTCGGAGCTTTGCTGGTTTGCGGCGGGATGATGGTGCTGACCGGTCATTTCAACAAATCAGCGAGAAATGACGGTTCGAACCGTCAAGACGGTACACGACGATTAAGTTTGCCGACCAATCGAAAAACGGCGGAAATGTCGAACGACTCGAAACGCGAAGCCGCGTAGATCTCACTTGCGTCAGTTTAATAATGTCGGGGGCGTGACCAACGCGATTGCCGCTGGCCATGCGGATGGTCTCAAGACATTCGACCGATCGGCCTTGCAACAACGTAAGTTGCTCGGCACCATTTAGTACAATGCTGAGTAGGTCCCGCGACCGAAGCCGAACCCGGAAATGAGCTGAGGATGAGCGTTCGAAAGTATCGCTCGGCTCGCAAGACCTACTCTTGGACGGTCTGAAGCTGTAGTATGAGATTGCAGCCGTTACAAAGCGGAAGACAGCTTTTTAGCCTTGAAGGTACAACGTCAATTCTAAACTTGGCCCGGCCAGAATTGCTGGCCGCCGAGCATTTTTGCTCAGTCAGTCTGTATTACAGGAGTACACGACGATGCGAACTCTGGTTGTTCGAACTGTGGCGGCCACGGTGTTGGTGGCCTTTGGCTATTTCCTCGGATCCAACGGACTCGTGTCTTCGAATTCCGTGAAGGCACAAGATGCGGGTGCCGCCGCCGATACTCCTTCGGATGAGTCGATTGAGAAGATCAAAGCCGTCTATTCGGCGTTGCAGGGCGCGGTTGACGCACTGGCACAGGAAGGCCGCTACAATCCCGTGACGAAAGGAATCAACGTCTTTGCGATCACCGTCGGTGGAATCGATGCCAAAAAGGACTTGGAAACCGGACGTGGCGTTGATCCCGAAACGTTCGCGGCGCTGTACGCCGGCCAGGCAATTGATGAAATCGAAGCGGAACTCACCAAAGATGACCAGGGGCGCTTGATGTACAAGAACAAGGTTCTGCGGATGTATCCCATCTCCCGGCTGAAGGCCCGTTACCAAGAGCGTCTGAAATACGAAGGCAAGACGGAAGAGAAATTCTAGTCGCACTTGCCGCGTAGCCATCGTGCTCAACTACAAAACCGTCGCCGCGAACGTAAGTCGCGGCGACGGTTGTTTTTTGAATCGCAAGCAATTCGCTTCATAAGGCGGGGTAAATGAATGGTGCGGCCCACGAGCCGGCGAGCGCGATTATTATTCCCAGCAACAACAAGACAATCACGATCGGTGCAAGCCACCACTTCTTGTTGTAGATCAAGAATTCCCAAAACTCCGCCACGATTCCCGGTGCCTGTTGTTCCGCCTGGCTGGCGAAACTCGTGCTTTCCGGAGCCGATTTGTCGTTTGGTTTTTCTTGAACTTGATTGACGGCTTTTTCTTCGCTCATTCCGATGGCTCCCGGCTAAAACTGCTTGAAATACCGGTTCGTTCCGGTGGACTGTCTGCGTGAAATCCAATAAGTCGTGGTGTCGCGGTCGAATTTTCGCCGCATCGGGTCATGGCCGCAAACTCTCATGATCAGACCGATGGGTGTCACCACAAAATAATAGACTATTAGTAGGATAATATGTGACGATGCCCAGCCCAATGGGAAAACAGCCGCCATCCATCCTACGTAAATCAGCCGAATCAATGACGGCTTGGCGAGGCCGATCATTCCAATAACGGCCGAGATGCAAACAATCCAAACGGGGCCAGCGATTGATCCGGTCTTATCGTTGACCAAGTAGGCAACGATGGCAAAAAACACGATCTGGAGCCCCGCGAATATTCGCAGGTCTTTGTGTGTGGGATTCCAGTTGATCTCGACGGCTGCCATTTGAGATACGTTCCTGAATATAAGGTCTTCCAGACTGGCGAGCCGGCGGCGTAAGCCCAATGGCACTCACTTTACCCTCCCCTTGGGAGGGTCGGACGCGGTAGCGGCCGGGGAGGGTTGATCGAAGTCAATCGTCTTGCGTCAAATTGCAACGCTCGTCCCTCGCGACCCTCCCAAAGGAGGGTGAAATCCAAAGTGAGTACCATTGGGCGTAAGCCGCCGGTTTTCGCGCAATTCGGGGGACTCACGTCCCCCCGCTCGCCGGTTTTGAAATTGATCTTAATCAAGTTGAAACTGAGCGAGGTATTCGTCGACCTCGTGCTGAGTTGCGTTGGGTTGTTCGTCCTTCAACAAAACGAAAGATTCCATCACAAGGACGTCCATGTTTGTGTTCATAAAACAACGATAAGCGTGCTCGGGCGAACAAACAATCGGTTCACCTCGAACATTGAAACTGGTGTTGATGATGACCGGCGATCCCGTCTGCCGTTCGAATTCCTTCAATAGCTTGTAATACCTGCCATGTCGCTGCCGATCGACGGTCTGCACTCGCGCGGAATAGTCGACATGCGTGATTGCCGGTACCTCGGAGCGAATAATCTTCAGCTTGTTGATTCCCGTGTGCTGAAAATCTTCGCCGTTCAGTTTGGTTCGCTTCGATTCCTGGACCGGTGCGACCAACAACATGTACGGGCTGTCCTCGTCGTGACGCATTTCGAAGAATTCGTCAACACGTTCTCGAAGCACGGACGGTGCGAACGGACGAAACGACTCGCGGAATTTGATTTTTAAGTTCATGACCGACTGCATCGCCGTGCTGCGGGCGTCGCCGATAATGCTGCGGCTTCCCAGAGCCCGCGGACCGAACTCCATGCGGCCTTGCATCCACCCGGCGACTTTTTCGT
>CAUZVF010000109.1:0-9455 GCA_963582955.1 Planctomycetota bacterium | reverse complement strand
CGCGGACTTCTGCGATGGTGTGCTCACGATTCTGATTGCAGCGGAGCAAGCCGAATGGAAACAATTGGGACAGTCGATCCTTCACCGAGTCACTGAGGTCGAAATCGAGGACCAATTCGGACGGGCCATAGTGAAACAATTGAGGAGCCTAAGCGATTCGGCGGTAAGTAAGGAAAAGCTGCAAGCTTGGAACCGAACTTGGCACGCTATCGCTGGCGACGTCGAATCATTTGTCGTACCGCTTAGACTGTTGAGTGCAGGGATCACCTATCTCGTGACCAAGAAAAAGATATCCCTTCTCGACTTGCCACTCGAAGAACGTCGAATTGTGAGTGAGGCTCTTGGGATCGCAGACGCTTGAATATGGCCGAGGAAGGCCAGGCGCGCGAGTCGGCTGGAATCTGCACGGCATCGTATCCTGCTTTGCTACGAGTTCTACGCTCGATTCATGAACGACTCTACCTGCAAAATCGTAAACCTGCTACGAAACTCCTGCCGGACGATTATTGAGTTGCCATTGATACGGGCGTTCACAATTCGACTTGGCCATCACGCCGCGACACTTTCCGCCACCTCGCATTGTTCGCTCAGCGTAAAGTGCGCAAGAGAGGACTCGAACCTCCACGTCCAATAAAGGACACTAGGCCCTCAACCTACAAGACGGCCATTGAGAACAGACTTGCTCAGTGCTTCGTTTGTATTGCAACTCGTTGCCGCTGCTACTGATGCAGTAAACGGTCACTTCATCCGCATTGTAGATAGATTGCATTCGCATCGGCAATGCTGCCCCCATTTTGCCCCCAATTCGACACAGCTCGTTGTGATACGTCTGACGATTGACAGTGGGTTAGTCCTTGTTGACAACAATTGGGTGTCGGTCAGGTGGCGGGTACTGTCCTAACATCGGGGGTCCGTCAACGATTACAGCCTAATCCTGTTCCCAGAATTTTGCCGAATCAGGAGGATTCTTTTTGGAGAATCTTTCCCCCCAAACAGCCCAATGCAGTAAAAAAAACGGTGTATAGATTGCAGCAAACATGAACGGGATGGCAATCGGTATCCAAAAGCCGCCCGCAATTTTTGAAACGGGATAGGCAAACAACAATACGAGCGCCACTGTTACTACTGGAATTGTTGAGTTACGCCGCATAGAAACCTGCCTTCATGCCCTCGCCGCTTCTGTGAGCAATGCTTCCATCGTCCACCGCCGATCAGTCAACCGATTACAACCGCTGGCGTCGTTCCAATCGTTGAATGCTTGCGAACGAAATTGTACCACGCAAAGTACAAAGCCAACATAGCTTCATGATTCTCCCATTTCTTGCTGTGGGCATTCGTCAGACGAGTCAGGCGACGGAGACTCATCCTCATCGTCAAATTGTTTCTCTCAACATGGCTCGTGCAAATCAGGTCTTCATCCGGGCTGCCGCAACCGATGGTCTGTTTCGTGCCTATTATGGCTGCTGGCGAGTAGCGACGATGATCGTTTGGCGAATTGCCGAATACCTTGATCAGTTGGGCAAAGTCCACGTTGAATTGAAACGTCAGCGGGATCGACGATTGATACGCGCCCCAGCCGTCAGTGCTAATTTGAAACCGGCCAGTCGTGGTATCTCTGAGTTTTCGTACAAATTTCCAAGTGCCGTCACTCGACCGCTTGTCGAGATGCCAAGCGACAACAAGTTTCGTATTCCGTTCAATCGCGCCGCAGGCGTTTCGTTCTACTTGTAGACGGCTGCACCACGTGCTGCTTGGTCGACCTCATCGCTCCGTCGATATTGTTGGCAGCTTGGTGACACGCAAGCTCTTCAACATGCGAACGATGAAAGTTGCTCAACGGACCGAGTTCGGTGACGGCAGCCGTAGCGTGGGGTCGCCGAACAGCATGAACTTCATCCCTTGAAAGAAGATGCTCGGTGGATACCAGTGGTTGGTCGGTACTAGACGAGCGAGACGTTGTTTGTCGTAGTAATAGGAGATCGCAGCGGCCCAACAGTCGCCGAGGCGAGTTTCCTGATTCTTGCCGACAGAATTGGCAAACCCTTCGAGCAACGTGAGAGCACAGGGTTGGCTGCCAGTGTTGCAGCCAATGTATGCAACGGCCCCGTTCGGACCTTGTCGCAGGAGTTGCTCTCCCAGACCGGTGGGGTTGTGATTTCCACGCTGATAAGGCGCAGGCGGTCTCGGCGGTGATTTGAAGACCTCTCCGTTGTTCGTACCAGTGTGCTCGTTCCCGTCAACATCCATATATGCTTCATAAGGTGGAAGGGTCGCCAATCGGGCTGTTGAACATCCGGCAGAGATCATAATCGGTAGACGGTCGGCGTTGCGGATTTGATTCAGCCCTTTAACCGAAAAACACCGTTCCCACCGGTTATCGGTGCCGTGCCCCGCGTGAAAGGCCATGCCGACACCGGAGTTCAACAACGCATGGAGTTGATTTTTATCAGGCGGCGGCGTTTTGTCGTTTCGACGTTTGTCGGCATAGTAGCGTTTTTCGACCTTCCACAGGGGAGCGTATTTCTCGGCAATGTCGTCCATCACGTGACGGCTATCGACCCAACCCCCAACAGAGAACAATGCAATCGTCCTCATTCCGGGCTTTTTACCGCCCGCGAGTTGCTTTTCGTACGCAAGCGACTTACCCGCGACGATCCGAACCTCTTCTGGTGTACTGACTGGCCAGCGTCCGACCATGATGTCGGGACGGTAATCCACCTGATCGTAATTGATCGGATCAGCCTTGTTCTTCTCACCACGGACCTCGCCGAAGTAGCCAGAGTGAAACGACTCTTTACGGGCGTTCCAGTCATCGAAACTACCGTCTGATTTGACCAAATCGGAGTAGTAAAGGTCGGACGGATAAAAGGCGTAGTCAAACGCTGCCGGGGTTTTGCGATCGAGTACCATATAACGGACCGGAAACACGTCGGCATCGCCCACCAACAGTGCATACCGGATATTTTGATCCTTCCAGGTCTTATACAAGTAGCGTTTCAGGCGTTCCGGATCATCTGCCCCGGACTGTTCCTTCAAGACATGTTCCAGCGAAACCAAGACGGTAGGAAGTTGCTGTTTCTTGTGTTCGACGAAGTCGTGCAGCGCAGGATGAAATTTCTCTGGTGCGACGACGGCGAATCTGCGTGCGGCTGCGTTGCGGGAAACAATCACCCGGCCTGTTTCTGACTGCCCTGATGCGACTGACGACCAAACGATCGGGAGCGTTGTAATCGTCACGAAAAGCTGCTTGATCAACATGGCAATGCCCTTTTTTCGACGGCGCTATTCCTGTCGCCCCGTATGACTCTTTGGCACGAACCGCTCGAAGTCCGCCAGTTCGACGCGGCTCCCAATAACAAGCGGCGTGCGCTGATGTATGCTGTCGGGCTGAATGTCAAGCACGCGCCGCGTTCCATCGATTGCCGTGCCGCCCGCTTGTTCGGTCAGGAACGCAACTGGATTGGCTTCGTAAAGCAGACGCAATTTCCCGTCTGGGTTGGATTCGGTCGGCGGATAGAGAAACACTCCGCCCTTCAGCAGCGTGCGATGGAAGTCAGCTACCATCGAACCGATGTATCTCGATGAATACTTGCGACCAAGGACGCCACCGCGCAGCCGGTCGATGTACTCCACGTATCGCGCCGGAAACGAGTCCCGATAAGCCTCGTTGACCGAGTAATAATTTCCCTGTTCCGGCATCCGCATATTGGGATGGCTGAGAATGTAGGCTCCGACGGATGGATCGAGCGTGAAGCCGTGAACTCCATTTCCGACGCTGTAAACGAGGATCGTTGATGAGCCGTAAACAACATAGCCGGCTGCGATCTGTTTGCTGCCCGGTTGGAGCACCCACTTCTCTGGTTCGTTGAGGCTGACGCCTTCCGGCCGCCGCAGAATTGAAAACGTCGTGCCCACACTGACGTTGACGTCAATGTTCGACGAACCATCGAGCGGATCGAACACAACCGCGTAGTTCGCGTTCTCCGATCCCTTGTGAACGAGCAACGGCTCTTCGTTTTCCTCGGACGCCAGTACGCCGATGCTTTCGCGAGCGCTCAGACAATGAACGAGTACTTCGTTGGAATAGACATCCAGTTTTTGTTGAACTTCTCCCTGAACATTCACGGCTCCCTGCTCGCCAAGAATGTCGGACAAACCAGCCCGTCGCACTTTGGCTTGAATCAGCTTGGTGGCGATCGTGATCCCGGACAGCAGCCACGAAAACTCGCCGGATGCTCCTGGAAACCGCTTCTGTTCCTGAAGAATGTGCTGCTGGACAGTGATAATCGGTGGTGTTCCGAGGGGTTCCGTTTTCTCGCTCATTGGCTATTGCCGGCTTGGTAAATGGTGAATAACTCGATCTGCTACTCACCTTGATTCTACTACGTCGCAGCACTCAAAACATCTCGCCTACAAAATCGGCTCCAACGGCAGCAACTACTTCGCCCGCCAATTCCGCCAACGCCACGGCATGTCGCCACGTGGCTACCGCCGCCCATACAGATGATCGAGGCACTCCACAAAACGGTCGTTTTACGGCATGTGTCAGGCCCCACGGATTCTTGAGACGATCCGTATCGTTGCCAACCGGGCACTGAGGCCGAGCAGCGACAGGCCACCGAGTGTCAGCAACTCGCGCCGCGCGATGCCGTCACAGAGCCGTCGGGGTCGATCGAGCAGCGAGATCATCTAATTGCCTGGTTCAACTTGTGCGAATCGCGGTTTTCTTTCCGACGACACACGGATTGGTCACCGCAGTCGGTTCACAACCGGGTAGTGTATCACGTTGTGTTTGTTGACGACTCGGCGAAAACCGAAGATGATTGGTCGTCGAGCGAAACCGGAGATCTGCGCGATGACCAACCGGGGCGGTTCAGTTGTTCGGACGTTCTGGCTGCGGCCTGTCATGCTGCCGGTGCTGTTGTCGGTCACCGCAGCCGGTTGGCCGGGGTCGGTCGCCGCCGCCGACTTGGTGCTGGTCGCCGGTGGCAAGCCGCGGGCCACGATCCTCCTGTCCGACAAGCCGACCGCGGCGTCCCAGTTGGCGGCGTTCGAGTTGCGGCATTACGTCGAGAAGATCTCAGGGGGACGGTTGCCGATCGTCCGCGAACCGAAACGGGTCGAGGGGACGGTGATCCTTGTCGGCGAGAGCCGGAGATCGCGGGAATTGGGTTTCCGTCACCAGGGGTTCGCTCCCCAGGAGTACGTCGTCAAGACACACCGCGACGGCCTGTTGCTGATGGGCCACGACGGCCAGCACTTCGATCCCGTGCGCTACGACTCGTATGCCAGCCTCTACCCGGCGGTCTCTCGGCCCATCGGCACCTGCTACGCCGTCCACTCGTTCCTCGGCCCGGCAACGTTGTATGCTCGTACGACTCCGAGTGAACAAGTCGCGCGACGGTGTTGAACTACTTCCTATTGGAAAGTGAATATCAGTCGGTATCGATGTCTGCCTGATTAGGTTGCTTAGTTGGTGAAAGTTAATTGGAATGAGTCAAGTTTTCGTGGGACAGCTACCGTTTAACTTTTGCGCAAGATGGCAAGGAATCTTGTAGTGAGAGTCGCGAAGACTTTTAGCAAATCGCGTCGGAACCCCACACCGCCGAACTCGTGGCGAGTTTCGCTACCTCGATGGTTATGGCTTATTCGCGTTAGGGAATTACGCAATGAGGTATCCAGCCACAAGCGTTCGGGCCGGGCTGCTTTTTTGTCTGGCTCTGCTCATTCCTCGGATTGTTGTGTCGGCCGAAATGAAGCCGGAAGGCTTTGGAGCGTCGTCAATGGGCGGGACCGGTGGGAAGGTCATCACGGTCACGACGCTCGCCGATGACGGGCCGGGGTCGTTCCGCGAGGCTCTCGCCAACAAGAAGCCGCGGATCATTCAGTTTGGTGTTGAGGGGACCATCGAGTTGCGTCAGCCAGTCGTTGCTCGGCACGGACGTGTTACGATTGACGGGACGACTCCGTCGGGAAACTCAATCACGATTGCAAAGCACGGTGTCTGGTTTCTCGACAAGAGCAGCGACATCATTCTCCACAACGTCAGGTTGCGTCCGACCGAAGGCAAGGCCAACGGCGACGGGCTGCTGTTCAACGGTCAGAATGAACGCGTCCTGATCGATCACTGCTCGGTGATGTGGGCGACCGATGAGAACATCGACACCTGGGGACGCGTCAAGGACCTGACCTGCCAGTGGACGATTATCGCCGAGGGGCAACGGTACGGCGATCATCAAAAAGGCAAGCACAGCATGGGCTGGCTGTGCGGGCGACGCAACGATCGCTTCACGATTCATCACTGCCTGTTTGCTCACAACGCCGACCGCTCGCCGTTGCTGTCCGGCGGCACATTTGATCTGGTTAACAACGTGATTTACAACTGGGCGGGTGGCAGCAACGCGGTGAAGCTGCTCAACGGAGCAAAGGCCAATGTGATCGGGGGTTCCATTCTTCCTGGCCCCGAATCGGGTGGAGGCGGAGTCATCTATCTCAATCGCGGTGAGTCAGCGGCACGGGTATTCGTTTCTGGAAATGTGACTCCCTTCGCAAAGACGGGCAAAGAGGATCCACGGTTAAGCGTGCAAGCGGGAACGGTTTTCCCCGCGCCGGATTTACAAATCGAGAAAAAGCCGTTTGAAGCACCCGCGGTTACAACGCAACCGGCAAGCGAGGCATTCGAACTTGTGTTGAAGAAGGCGGGAACGTTGCGGCGGGACGCCGATGAGAAGCGTGTGGTCCAGGAAGTTCGAGATCGGAGTGGTCACGTGGGACGTCGCAACGAAGAAGTCAACATCGCGGATCGGTTGCACGGTCGTTTTCCGAAGGACGAGTTGGACGCTGTCGCAAAGAAGTTTGCTGGTCGCATCGGCTTCTTCGTCCGAGATCTCGCGAGCGGCGCCGATTATGGCTGGAACTCCGACGAGCGATTCCCACCGGCCAGCGTCATCAAGCTGCCGGTGATGATCGAGTTGTATCGCCAAGCCGCCGATGGACTGCTCGACCTGGATAAGAAACTGCGGCTACCCAACGACATTTCGACGCACGGAACGGGCGTCCTCAAGCAGAAGAAACCACTGGTTGAACTGCCGCTGCGCGAATACGCCGATCTGATGATGATCCACAGCGACAACATGGCGACCGATTTCATCATCCGAACGGTCTCGACCAAGGCGACCAACCGGTTCCTCGACGTGCAGGGCTTTCGCAACACGCGCGTGTCGCTGGAATTGGGCCGCTGGCACTACATCGTCTGTGGCATCGCCGACTTGCCAATCACGCTTGAAAACGACAAGCGTCTGATCCAGCAGATCAAAGCCGGTCGCATGGACAACGAGAGCCTGGGCTATTCAGACTCGCTAAAGAACAATGTGTGCGCACCGCGAGAAACCGTGCTGCTACTGGAACGGCTTTACAACGGTCAGCTTACCAGCGAGAAACACAAGCAAGCGATTCTCGAACCCATGCGGGCATCCACGCACAAAGATACGATCGCGCGCCACGTAAAGGACGGCATCAGGGTGGCCAACAAATACGGCGGCAGCCAGCGAATTGCCGCCGACGCTGGTATTATCGAAATCCCCGGACGTCCGATCGCCATCGCGTGCTTCGCTCTGGCCAAGGAACAAAGCGATCGGTCGGGCCGCGATATTCTCGCCGAGATGTGCCGTCTAGCGATTAGAGCACTGGCTCCGGACGTAATGAAGTCGGATAATCGCTAATGAATGCTGAATGACGCACGCTTCGTCATTGAAAGGTGAGTGATGTTTTTAAGCTACCGCGTTTCGATCGTTCTCGCAGGATTCCTTCTTTTCAGCAACATGGGACATCCTGTGAAGCAAATGCTGGCTGACGAGAAAGACGACAACGTCATTGAAATTCACAACCCTCAAAAGCTACCCGAAAAAATCCCATGCACGCGTATCGCGTTGGGAAAGAAAGGGGATTACAAACCATGTATCGCCAAACTGCCTAACGGCGAGCTATTGATCGTGGCGTTCGACGCGTCACACGTGAGAATTGGCAACGGCTTTCGTGAGGACATGTTGTTGTGGCGATCCACAGACGAGGGGCGCACGTGGTCCGAACGAAAAGTCATTCCGCTCTTGGGCCGCGAACCGTACTTCTCGGTGTTGAAGGACGGAACGCTGCTGGTGACGGTCCACTTTCTGAAGCAGGACGTGCGGAACAAAGACGGATATGTCTACAGCTTGGTGCATCGCTCGACGGATGGCGGCCGAACTTGGAAGTCGATTTCGATCAAAAGCGAAGACCTGCCGAAACCTGCCACGAAAACCTGGACCCATACCAGCCGCAATGTTCTGGAATTGAAGGACGGGACGCTCATCCTGGGAGTGTCGATGCCGGGCGGTCGCGACTACCTCTGGCGCAGCAAAGACGGCGGCAAAACATGGGACAACTCGCGTGAGTGCAAGTTTGCGGGCGTTGACGAGTCGAAACTGTGGTGGCCGTTCATGGCGGAGACCGTTTTCTGGCAGACGCGCAAAGGCGATTTGTTAGGCTTGTTCCGAGTCGACCAAAAACTGTTCCCGCCGATCAAAGGCACCACGATTCCTCAAGAAAAGGGTGACTCGTATGAACGCCTGCTGCAGTTTCGTTCCACCGATGGCGGAAAGAATTGGAAGCCGGAAGAATTCGGCAGCTACTACGGAGAAATGTATCCCGCGTTTTTACGGCTGAACGACGGCCGCTTACTCTACACCTTCACGCTTCGAACGGCGGTCGCTCCAAATGTGAAGCCACTTGGTGTGCGGTGCCTGGTGGGTCGTGAAACGAACGACGGGTTCGACTTCGATTTCAAGCATGACCGGATTATGATCAGCACCAAGACGCCGCACGAGTCGTACAGCGGCGGGGGCTTTGGGCCAACCATTCAGTTGGATGACGGCACGCTGCTGACAGCCCATTCCTACGCAGGCCCAGGTCATTATCCCACGGACCTACGAATCGAAGTCGTTCGCTGGCGGCTTCCAACCAAGTAGCCAAACATAGGCAACAATACGATGAATCCCAACCGGCTCTCAATCGCAGTCTTGGTTGCTTTGACGCTGACTTCAAGGGCCGATTGCCAAGCGCAAGACGATCACGTCACGTTTTGGACGACGGGCGATCGGCTGATGCCTGCGTGGGGATTCTATCCGAACGGGGCGGCTTATGGCGAAACCAAACCGTTGGGCGGACGAGCGGCTTGGTGCGCGGCGGGCAACGAGGGGCAATTGACTTGGGTGGCGGATTTTCCTCGTGACGGCGACTATCAGGTTTGGATTCGCAAGTACGGCGGTTACGGCCAAGTCAAAGCGTTCGTCAACGAGCGACCGGTTGTCGGCGGCGAAGGCGGCCCTGGCGGTGGGCGTTATGTTTGGAATCACGTGGGGCGTTTGGCAGTCAAGAAAGGGCAGCATCATGTGGACGTTGCGACGTCGATGGGAATGATC
>CAUZVF010000108.1:0-9458 GCA_963582955.1 Planctomycetota bacterium | reverse complement strand
CACGGCCCCATCATCGTGCAGAAAAGCGTACCGGTTCTGGAAGCTGATACGCCCGACTGCTTGGCCCAACGTGTGTTTTCCGCCGAATGCGAAGCCTATCCCGAGGCGATTCGATTGTTCGCTGCCGGGAGACTCCAAATCGAACACGGTCGCCTGATTATCCGGGATTGACGACGAATCATCGTCAAATCCGTCGCAATCGTGGGCATCGACCACTCTCTTCCCGTCCCTCTCACGATGCATTTTTGCAACATCCCATCCGTGGTGTATGTTTCAAAGCACCATTTCATTTTATTTATTCTCCGCATTCTTGAATGAATGTGACCGTAAATGATGTTTATTGACAATTTATGGTTGATTTCGAGCGAGACTGGTGGCATTATCAAGTGAGTTGATGGATCGAACAGGACAGTGACCGTTCCCATGCTGCTCGACGAACGCAGATCGAATATACTGCAAATAATTGAAGAGAAAGGGTTTGTATCTCTTCAACAGTTGGTGGACAGCATCGGAACCAGTGAGTCGACGATTCGGCGGGATTTGGAATATCTTGACGGAATCAGTCAGATTCGCAGAACACGCGGCGGAGCCGCTTATGTGGGTGAGTCTCTGACGGCATTCGATGATCGCCGGCTGAGTGCTCTGAAGCAGAAGGAGCAGATTGCCAAGTTTGTCGCCAACTTGATTCAGCCGGGTGAAGCGGTGTTACTCGACGGTGGCACGACAACGCTGGAAGTTGCACGAAAACTGGTTGGCAAGTCGTTACAGGTCGTTACGAATTCGATTCCCATCATCAACTTGCTGGTGAACCAGCCAAACATCGAATTGATCGCGATTGGCGGTTATGTGTACCCCAAGACCGGAGTTGCCTTGGGACCAATCGCCGTCGCGGCTCTCGAACGAGTCCATGTTCGGCGGTTGATCATGAGTGTCGGCGGGATCACTCAGTCAGGTTTGTTTAATAGCAACGCGTTGTTAGTGGAAACCGAACGGCAAATGTTGAAATCCGCCGAGGAAGTCATCGTCGTGACCGACAGCACCAAACTGGGCCATTCGGCGTTGACGAAATTATGTTCGATTGATGCGGTCGATCGGTTGGTCGTTGATGCCGACATCAGCGAGCAGTGGCAGAAAACGATCACCGACGCGGGCGTGAAGCTGGATATCGTCCCCTCATAAGTCAGACAAGACATCCATGACGCAACTTGCGACACAATACGATCGAGCCGCCGTTGAACGGGTCGTCCACGACGTGCTGTTGCAACAGCTTGGCCAAACGTCCGCGGCCGATCGCTCATCGACTGGCCGGAATCCGCTGGTTGTGAATATCTCGGCACGGCACGTCCATCTGACCGACGAGCATGTTGAGGTCCTATTCGGCAAAGGCGCGAAACTCGAAATTCAAAAGGACTTGTATCAGGATGGCTACTATGCCGCGACACAGACGGTCGCCGTCGTCGGTCCGCGCCGTCGCATGATTCCCAATGTTCGGGTGCTTGGTCCCTGCCGTGGTGATACGCAGGTCGAATTGGCCTTCACCGACGGCATCTCGCTCGGCATCGATCTGCCCGTCCGCATCAGTGGAGATCACCACGACACAACGGGGTGTGTGTTGATGGGACCTGCCGGCGTCGTTGACTTGAATTCCGGAGTCATCCGCGCCATGCGGCACGTCCACATGGGACCGGAAGACCTACAGCATTACGGAGTCCAGAACGGCGACGTCATGGACTTGCGAATCGAATCAGAAGGCTGCACGACGTTACTCGAAAACCTCGTCGTCCGTGCCGGAGAGAACATCAAATTAGAGGTCCACATCGATACGGATGAAGGCAACGCCGTCAATCTCGACAACGCGAGCCGCGTGGAACTCATTAAACCGTCAAGTTGTGGTTGCAAGAGTTAGTTGGCGGTAGCCGAAGTCGCAAGACTTCGGGCGTTAGATCTTTCTTTCGCCCCGAAGTCTTGCGACTCCGGCTACAACAAGCAGCAGAGTAAGAGAATTGAAAACGAACTGCTGGTCGAAAACGCAATACGTCGTTGCGGGACGTCCATCGAAGAATGATTCGGGAGAACGAACGAATGGCTAAAGCGACAGAAGCTCTGGGAATGATCGAGACGAAGGGACTCGTCTGCATGATTGAAGCCGTTGACGCAATGTTGAAGGCGGCGAATGTCCGCATGAAAGGCTGGGACAAGGTTGGCAGTGGACTGGTGACTTCATTTGTCGCGGGTGACGTGGCTGCCGTGAAAGCCGCCATCGACGCCGGCGCCAGTGCGGCGAGCAAGATTGGCGAGGTCATCAGCGTGCAGGTCATTCCCCGGCCGCACGAAGAACTCGCGACAGTCCTGCCGGCAGAGAAGACTTCGAAGTAAGTCCCGCGACAAGTAATCGACTTTACGATTCACTCATATTCGGAAAGTGAAGAACCATGAACGGTGAAGCAATTGGTTTGATAGAAACAAAAGGGTTGGTCGCTCAGATCGAGGCATCCGACGCGATGCTGAAGGCGGCCAACGTGACACTCGTTAAGCAGATTCAGATCGGCGGATCATTCGTCACGACGGTGATCCGTGGCGACGTCGGATCCGTGCGGGCCGCTGTCGATGCCGGAGCTGCCGCGGCTTCGCAAGTCGGCGAATTGGTCAGCGCGCATCTGATCGCACGGCCGGAACAAAGCCTGATGGACGCTTTCATCTGAAAGTCGCATCTGGTACGGAGACAACCCCTCATCCACATCCAGAGCACGGAACAGGCTCGATGAAAGTACTCGTTGCCAATCTGGGTTCGACCAGTTTCAAGTACCGCTTATTCGATCTCGCAACCGAAGAGCAACTCGCTCGCGGCGGCATCGATCGGATTGGTCAGGCGCAAAGCCGTTGCGTTGTGGAAATCGGTACGCACGCTCACGAACAAACTTTGAGCGTGCCGGATCATGCCGCGGCCGTGCGAATCTGTCTCGATCATCTGACGAATGCTGATTTTGGCTGCCTGCAATCGGTGTCGGATGTGTCGGCCATCGGCTTCAAGGCCGTGTTTGCCGGCAACCTCAGCGGTATTCGCCGCGTCGACGAAGAGCTATTGGCAAAAATGGAGGAACTCGCCGACATCGCTCCGGCTCACAATCCTCCGTACGTCAAAGCCATGCGACAGTTGAACGAAGCGTTTCCTGAAATTCCGTTGGTCGCGTCACTGGAGACTGCCTTCCACGAGACGATTCCGCCGGAAAATCGTGCCTACGCGGTTCCTTACCAATGGCAAGAAGAATTCGAGGTGCAGCGTTGGGGCTTTCACGGAGCCAGCCACCGTTACATCGGCCAACGCATCGCCAAGATTTTGGAACGCGACGACTTGAGAGTCATCTCGTGCCATCTCGGCGGCAGCAATTCGATCTGCGCGATCAGCAACGGCAAATCGATGGCTAATAGTTTGGGCATGAGTCCTCAAACGGGACTGCCACACAACAATCGCGTGGGCGACTTCGATCCATTCGCATTGCCGGTACTGATGCGGGCGACGGGGAAAAGTTTGGAAGAGTTGTTGGACGACCTCGCGAATCGCAGCGGTCTGCTCGGCATGAGCGGTCTGAGTGGCGACGTCCGCGATCTCGAGGAAGCTGCCAAGCAGGGTGACAGCCGAGCAGAGAACACACTGAAAACATTTGTGGCGTCGATCCGGTACTACATCGGAGCTTATCTCACCGTGCTGGCGGGAGCGGACGCGATCGTCTTCACAGGCGGCATCGGTGAAAACAGCCAGCGAATCCGCGAAGGCGCCTGCCGCGACATGCAATGGGCGGGAATCGAACTCGACACCGAGCGGAATCAAAACATCAACGGTGAAACGAAAATCTCCACGGATTCCAGCAGCACACAAATTTGGGTCGTTCCGACCAACGAAGAAATCATCGTCGCCCGACAAGCGGCGGAAGTCATCAAGAATCAATGAAACAAGGCACCAACCCATGTTCCTGGGACGTATCACCGGCAGCCTGATCTCGACCCAAAAAGTCGATTCGATGGTCGGGCAAAAACTGCTGATTGTCGAGCCGTTGCGTGTCAACGAAAAGGACCAGAGCGACCTGCAACCAACCGGCCGCTCGTTCGTTGTCGTCGACCCAGTCGGAGTGGGCGAAGGCGAAGTGGTGTTGTGTGTTCAGGGTTCCAGCGCCCGGTTCACTCCGGAAACAAAACACCTTCCAATCGACGCGGCCGTAATTGGAATTGTCGATCAAGTTCAAGTCGGATCAAACACGGTTTTCAACGCGAATCAATAGAAGCATCTTTGATGCTGTGGTCGCCGAAGTCGCAAGACTTCGGGCGACGGCCAAAACTCAATTCCCCGAAGTCTTGCGACTCCGGCTACAAGGAATCCGGAATCGTGGATCAAGATTCGCCAAACACCGGCAATCCGTTTCTAACGATGAAGATCATCGCCTTCGCGTTGATCCAAGGCGTGTCTAGCCGGGATTATTCAGGCGAGCGGTGGGCGTCAGCCCGGTGGTTCCAGAATCGCCGCATGAAACCGGTCGGCTTACGCCGACCGCTCGCCAACAGAGTGTCTTTTGAGCGTGTGATGGAAACATTGTGCCATTCAGGACATACGCCGAATTTCGGCAGTTTCGTGAATAATCCGGGCCATGAGTTTTCCATTCCGCGGCCGCGTCGAGACTTGGATCGACGATCAACTGCGGATGCTGATTTAGTTGGAACCGCGAATAAATGACTGGCAGAAATTCGCGTCCATTAGCGGTTCACCCCCGAATACCAAAACGAAGAACACCGGAACTCCTCTTCCGGTTTGAAATCAAGAAAGAGTCCAACCATGAGCGTAGCTACTGAAGATGCCATCCGGGCTGTAGTGCAAGAAGTCATCACTCAATTGAATCACCGCAATGGATTTGCTTCCAACTCGAACGCCAACGGTGATTGGGGAGTTTTCTCGCAGGTCGATGACGCCGTCGCCGCGGCAACCGATGCATTCGAAAAACTGCAGCAAGCGCCGGTCAGTGACCGCGTCAAGGCGATCGAGTGCGTCAAACAAATCTGCGAAGACCAGTCGGAAGAACTGGGCCTCGCCGAACTCGAAGAAACAAAGATCGGCCGATTGGATCACAAGATCGAAAAGCTGCAGATCATTCGGTTGGTGCCGGGTGTCGAGTACATGAAGTGCGACGCGATGAGCGGCGACCACGGCCTGATGGTCACCGAATACGCTCCGTTCGGCGTCATCGGAGCCATCACGCCCGTCACGCACTCGTTGCCGACGCTGGCGGGAAACGTCGT
Source organism: Planctomycetota bacterium (assembly GCA_963582955.1). Lineage (GTDB taxonomy): Bacteria > Planctomycetota > Planctomycetia > Planctomycetales > Planctomycetaceae > CAUZVF01. The sequence goes on along the minus strand of CAUZVF010000108.1, from coordinate 4,172 downwards.
GAGCATGGTCGCGTCGGGCAACACGCTGGTCGTGAATCCTCATCCTGGCGGAGCCCGTATTGCCTGTGAAGGCGTTCGGCGATTCAATCGAGCCATCTTGGAAGCGACGGGATTGGAAAACCTCGTGACGATTGTTGCAGAACCGACCATCGAGTCGGCTCAGGAAATTTTCGACCACCGCGGTATCCGTTTGCTGTGTGTCACCGGCGGCCCAGCGGTCGCACGCGCCGCGATGGCCAGCCGCAAACGCGCCATCGTTGCTGGACCCGGTAATCCTCCTGTCGTCGTTGATGAAACGGCCGATCTGGAAAACGCGGCTGCTTCGATCATCGAGGGTGGGGCCTACGACAACAACCTGCTGTGCATCGGCGAGAAAGAAGTCTTCGCCGTCAGCAACATTTTTGACGATCTGCTGAACGCGATGAGCCGGCACGGCGGTTATCAGTTGAACGTCAACGAGACTGAGCGGATGACGTCGCTCGCGTTCAGTCCCCCGGAACAGCCCGGCGGTCACGCGGTCTTGAATCGTGATCTGATTGGAAAAGACGCATCGGTGTTGGCTCAGATGATTGGCGTTTCGGTCCCGGCCAACACGCAACTTTTGTTCGGCGAGACGGACACGACAAACCCATTCGTACCTGAAGAGCAAATGATGCCGTTTGTTCCCTTCATCCGTTGTCGCGATGCCATGCACGGTATCGAATTGGCAAAGGAATTCGAACACAACTTCCGCCACACCAGCCTGATCCATTCACGCAATGTGCGAAACATGACGACGATGGGTCGGATCATGGACACGACACTGTTTATCAAGAACGGCCCTTGCGGAGCTGGATTGGGTTTGGGCGGCGAAGGCTACTTGTCTTTCAGCATCGCAACTCCGACCGGCGAAGGCGTTACCAATCCGTTGACGTTCACTCGGCAACGCCGCTGCGTGATGGTCGACGACTTGCGGATTATTTGAAGGACTCATGAAAGCACTGCCGTGCAACTTGCCAAAGTCATCGGTCACGCGACTGCCACAGTGAAACATCCCGATTTGCAGGGATGGAAAATGCTGCTGGTGCAGTTGCTTGACGCGTCGGGAGGTGCTGACGGCGAACCATTGCTGGTGATCGACCCGCTCGGCTGCGGACGAGGCGATCGGGTGATGATTTGCAGCGACGGAACAGAAATTCGGGCGATGATGGATTCCGAGCGGACACCCGTCCGCTGGGCCGTTATTGGATTAGTGGATTTGCAGCAGGCCGGCACAAATTGATGAACTCAAACAACGAACTGGTCGAGCAAGTTGTGGCGGCCGTCATGCAAGAGCTGGCGGATACGGACGACGTGTGCTCTGACGGCGAGCTGCAAGCATCGGCAACAGTCGTCTTCTCGGAAAAGGTCATTACTGAAGAGGTACTCAAGAGCCGCATCAGTCAAGCGAAGTCAATCCACGTCAACACAGCGGCGATCCTGACACCGTCAGCGTTGGAATTTTTACGGTCAAATCACATTGAATGCCACAGACTGACACAAACAGCAAACTCAGCAAGTCAACTAGAACCCAACAGCGCGACGCGGTTCAGGCTCGTCAATTCGAACACAAATGACGCGGCAAAAAGAGTCGTTGAAGACGCAATCAGTCGTGAGGAAACAGTTTGGTCAGAGCAACTCGCATCCAATTGCCGCGAAGCGGCCGAACTCGCGGTCAGTTCGATCTGTCGCGGTGATGCAAACGCCGTTGCGGTTCTCGCGACGGCGGCGACGGGCGTGGCTTGTTTTGCGAATCGTAACAAGAAAGTGCGTGCGGCGGCGGTCGTCGACGCTCGCGGCGTTTCGTTGGCGAAAGCGGAAATCGGAGCCAACTTGATTGCCATCAACCCCGACGGAAAGAGCTTTTTCGAACTGCGAAATATGTTGAAGACATTTGCAAGTGGTGGGCTGCAAAACTCACCGACAAATTGGGACTAACCGACAGGAACAACTCGATGCGAATTGCGGAAGTCATCGGCAGGGTCACTCTCTCGAATTGCCATCCCAGCATTCGTGGGGCCACCTGGATACTGGCCGTTCCGCTATCGCACCAGGGAATCAAGGGCAACGAATCTGGGCGTGGCGAACCATTCGTGATCTACGACGAATTGGGAGCGAACGCGGGCTGTCAAATTGCCGTCAGCGAAGGTCCGGAAGCATCGGCTCCGTTTCATCCCGAACAAAAACCAATCAACGCCTACAACGCGGCGATACTCGACACTTTGGATGTGGATTAAGAAGACCCCTAGCCCGGATTATTCACGAAACAACGCAAATATGATGCAAAGCTTGTGGTCAAAAGGAGTTGCGACCATCTTACCCAAAACACCGCGCAAAATCGGAGTTGATCGTAACCCGAAGCGTCAGCGAGGAAACATGTTGAATTCCTCGCTTACGCTTCGGGTTACGAATAATTCGGGCTAGCGACCTTTCGTTTAACCGCGAGCCAACGGCGAGCGCGCACCAGAGATTACCGTAACGCGGTCGCCGTTGGCTCGCGGTTAAACGAACCAAACCGGACAAATCAGATCAAGGAACACAACCAATGACTAACCCCTGGAATTCAGGCATCAATGACCGTTCACTGAAAGAACAAATCTGCGAAATCGGCCGACGTGTTTACAACAAGGGCTTTGCCGCGGCGAATGACGGTAACATCTCGATTCGTGTCGGCGACAACGAAGTTCTGTGCTCGCCGACGATGATCTGCAAGGGATTCATGAAGCCCGAGGATATCTGTGCGGTCGATCTCGACGGCAATCAGATCGCCGGCACGCGAAAGCGGACCAGTGAAGTGTTGTTGCACCTGACCATCATGAAACACCGGCCGGATGTCAAAGCCGTCGTCCACTGCCATCCTCCGCACGCAACCGCCTTTGCTGTCGCGGGCGAGCCCATTCCGCAGTGCGTGCTGCCGGAAGTCGAAGTCTTCATGGGTGAAGTTCCAATCGCTCCGTATGAAACTCCGGGCGGACAGGATTTCGCGGACACGGTGATCCCGTTTGTCGAGAACGGAACCAATACGATCATCCTGAAGAATCATGGCACGGTCACATTCGGCAAAGACTTGCAAGACGCCTATTGGAAAACAGAGATTCTCGACGCCTATTGCCGAATCCTGATGCTGGCGAGACAGCTCGGCAACGTTGATGTCTTTTCCGAGCAAAAATCGCGGGAATTGTTGGACCTGAAAAAGCGGCTCGGTTTTGACGACCCGCGGTTTCATGTCGAGGACTGTGACCTGTGCGGCAACAGCGCGTTCCGAGACGGCTACAAAGAGAACCTGCCGGAACCATGCGCGTTCGAGCCAGGTCCGGATTACCCCGGATACTTGCAACAGCCCGCCAGCGTTTCCGCGAACACGAATAACGTCGACGATTTGGTCAAGACGATTACCGACCAAGTCATGGCGTCTCTGAATAGTGCGTAACGAATGGCGTTGAAGCAGAACGACTAAATGCTCGTAGGCTAGCGGTGGGCGTTAGCCCACTGGCTTTGTTCGCTGCTCGTAATTTGCCAGGAAGCTAACGCTTCCCGCTAGCCTGACACATAGAACGAAGGTGAAATCATGAAAATCAGCATTATCGGCGGTGGCGGACTGGTAGGTTCGTGCGCTGCCTTTGCTCTTCAAGCCGGCGGAATTGTCCGCGAGATCGCATTGGTCGACGTGAATCAGGAAATGTGCGAAGGTCAGGCACTCGATCTGTTACACGGCAGTTCGCTCACGTGCGATCAAATCATCACGGCAGGCGGAACGGAACACGTCATCGACAGTGACGTGATCGTCATCACGGCCGGGCTGAGACGAAAGCCCGACGAAAGCCGGCTTGATTTGATCAACCGTAACGTCGAGCTATTTCGCAAGATTCTCGACGACGTCAATCAGCATGGCACGAAATCGGACGCGATCGTATTCGTCATTTCGAATCCTGTCGACATTTTGACGTATCTGGCCGTCAAAGGACTCGGTCTGCCGCCGCAACAGGTCATTGGCCTGGGGACCGTTCTTGACACGACTCGATTTCGAAGTCTGTTGGCCGACCGGTTGAAGGTACCGCCGACGCAGGTCTCGGCGATGTTGCTGGGCGAACACGGCGATAGCATGGTTCCCATTTGGTCGGCCGCTCAGATTGGCGGGCTGCCGATGGATAAAT
>CAUZVF010000107.1:0-9525 GCA_963582955.1 Planctomycetota bacterium | reverse complement strand
TGGGCACCGATGGCAAGAATTGTCTTTGGCATACCGCCAACTTAGACTTTGCTTGCCAACATCGCAACTTCGAATAGCGCGTCCCCACCGACCCCGCGTCGGTGGGAAAATGACTTGAGAGCTACCTGATTCGCGTAGCTTTTAACTCACACTTCCACCGACACGGGGTCGGCGGGGATTCAGGGCCGCAAGCTCGGTGGCGGTGCAAGCATTCAGAACGGCAATGGAACTCCACGTCCCGCTTCTCTCGCGGATTCCAAAATTCGAGCCGCCATTGCCACATCTTCGATGCCCATGCCGACCGATTTGAACAGAGTAATCTGTTCTTCATTTTCGCGGCCACTCTTCGATGCGGCGGCAACTGCAGCAAGCTCTCCGATCTGATCCCAATGCAGAATTCCTTCGTCCATTGCGGCGACGAAATCGCCCGCTTCCAAGCGGCCTTGCTCGATGCTGTCGCAGACGATGATGTCCGCTCTTCGAATCGTCTCGACGTCGATCTCGGACTTGGCAAGGAAATTGGAACCGATGACATTCAGATGAGTTCCCTTTGCGAGGCCACTTCCGTCGAAAACGGGTGTCTTGCTGGTTGACGCGGTGATGATGATGTCTTTGCCGACGGCCACAGCGTTTGGATCGGCAACCGACACGACATCGGTTTGGCACATGTCGCACATTTCGGCGGCGAAGGATTCTCGTCGATCTTCGTCACGGCAATAGACTTCGGCCCGCTCGATGGAGCGAACGCAACACACGGCTTTCAACTGAGTCCGCGCTTGCAGGCCGGCTCCGAAGACGCCGACAGTCTTTGAATCTTCGCGCGCCATGTAACGAGTTGCGACGCCGCTGGCTGCTCCGGTACGCAATTGGCCCAAATAGTTCGCCTCAATCAACGCGTGCATCTCGCCGCTGGCGATGTCGTAGACGGCAACGTGAAATCGGGCTCCGCCACGTGTCGTCGTGTAGGCTTTCCAGCCAATCATTCCCAGATACTCAGCCGACGCCGACATGGTGTGGAGCAGAATGCCTTTCGCCGCCGCTCGCGAGCGGGGGACGTTCTTCGCGTTGCCCGCGGCGAGTTGCCGAAATGCTTCTTCGACGACTTCGATCGATGTTTCCATATCGATCAAATCGCGAACATCTTCTTCGGTCAGGTAAATTGCGGGCATGATGCGCTGTACTTAGGAAGTCGGAACGAATTCGTTCCCGGAAATCAAATGGGTACCACATCTTGCCGTTCAGGCAAGGTGTGCGGCGCAGCCGCCGGAAATCGCTCTACCACGATCAGAGACAAAATTCAGCCTCGCAAAGCATGCCGGTGAGCACTCGCAGCGGAAATTGCTTTCAGCCAACGAAAGAACAGTTTCCAGTCGCTGCGCGACACGCCTTGCCTGAACGGCAAGACGTGGTACCCATCAGAATAGCTTTTCGTAAATCAATTGTTTCTCAACTTCTTAGCAAGTAGGTCTCGCGAGCGGAGCGAGACTTTGGGGTTCTCCATGATCGGCCCGATTTCGGATTCCGCTCGGCTCGCGGAACCTACTTAGTGCCACTGACAATGTTGGCGATTTCGGCAAAGTCGGATTTCAACGATCGATACAACTTTCCGTAAATCGGATACGCTTTGTTATAAGCGCGTTTGTTCGCGGTGCTGGACTTTGTTGAACTGGCAACGCTGATCGTCGCAGAACAGGCTTCGACAACATTCTTGAAAGCTCCCGTTCCCGCCGCGGCCAACAAAGCGACTCCGTAGGCCGGGCCTTCTTCGGCGTTGATTGTCACGACGGTCTTGCCGTAAATGTCGGCTTGAATTTGTTTCCAGAATTCACTGCGGGCGCCGCCGCCGGACAGGCGAATCTCGCGGACGGGGATGTTGAGGCTTTTAATGATTTCGAGCGAATCGCGCATGGCGTACGTCGCCCCTTCGATGACCGAGCGGATCAAATGAGATCGGCCGTGACGCAAGCTGAGTCCGATCCAGGCGGCGCGCGCATTCGGATCGGCGTGCGGAGTTCGTTCACCCGTCAAATACGGCAGGAAATACAGTCCTTCGCAGCCAGCCGGAGCCTCGGCGGCTTGAGCAGTGATCAATTCATAAGGATCAATCTTTTTGCGTTTCGCGGCGGCAATCTCGGCTTCGCCCAACTGGTTGCGATACCACTGCAAGCTGCCGCCGGCGGACAGCACAACTCCCATCACATGCCACTTGCCGCGAACCGCGTGGCAGAATGTGTGTAGTCGGCCTTCCGGATCGATCTGCACTTCATCGCTGTGGGCAAACACAACGCCGCTGGTTCCCATCGTGGCCGAGATCACTCCGCGCCGCACGATTCCATTGCCGACAGCTCCGGCCGCTTGATCACCGCCGCCGCCAACGACGGGAACACCGGCCTGCAGGCCCGTTAACCCGGCACTCGCTTTAGTCAATTGACCGCTGACTTCTTCCGACTCGTACACGGCAGGCAACAGCGACGAGTCGATATCCAACTTGTTAAGCAGCCGTTTGCACCAAGCACGTTTCTTGACATCCAGCAGCAGTGTGCCGGACGCGTCGCTGACTTCCGTCGCGAACTCGCCGGTTAGCCGAAACCGGACATAGTCTTTTGGCAACAAAACCTGTGTCATTCGTGCGTAGTTGCGAGGTTCGTGATTCCGCAGCCACAGAATCTTCGGAGCTGTAAAACCGGTGAGCGCGGGATTGGCCACCATCCGAATCAGCTTCTTCCGCCCACCGACCAGCGATTCGATTTCAGCACATTCGTTGGCCGTTCGCTGGTCATTCCACAACAGCGCGCGGCGAATGACCTTGTCGTTCTTGTCGAGGAACACGCTGCCGTGCATCTGGCCGCTTAAACCAATGCCGGCGACTTCGGCCGGTTTGATCTTTCCCGCTTTCAGAACTTGCCGGACACTCTTGATTGTCGCTTGCCACCAGTCTTCGGGATCCTGCTCGGACCATCCCGGCTTTGGGCTGTATAGCGGGTATTCAACAGTTGCCGATGCGAGTATTTTGCCGTCTTCTCGCATGGCCAGAGTCTTGGTGCCGCTCGTGCCGACGTCGATTCCCAGAAAGATACTCATTGGTTGCTCTGCTCTAATTGTGACACTGAGTTCTTGTCGCGCGACATTCTCAAAGTTCGCCGGAAGAATATCCAGTGGAACGCGTACACTGAATTGGGGCTAGCTGGTACTATTGTTCCGAGTCTGTGTGCCCACAATAGGCTAGCGGGACGCGTAAGCGTCCTGGTTGAGCCCATTCGACTTCCAATTCCCGGTTCGACTGCAACGCGCGGCTTGGGATGCGCGGAGACTGAATTATTAACTCGAAAGCCGTTCGTCGCAGCCAGGACGCTTACGCTTCGGGTTACGAATAATTCGGGCTAAGAAACTGGGGACACGAAAAAAGGGCCCGGCCATTCCAGCCCATCTCGGGGTCCCGCTCGGCTCGCGGGACCTACTTTGTGGTTTCGTCGTGGGATTTAAGCGTGGTCGGCGTACCACGAATCCAGCTCGCTGATTCGTTTGGTCTTTTGATCGTCGCTCAGAAAAGAGGCTGCGAATGAATTGCGAGCCAACTGAAAAATTTCCTCACGCGTCAGATCGAATGCCTGCTGAACGGCGATCAAGTTAGCGCCGACATATCCTCCGAAATAAGCCGGGTCGTCTGAATTGACCGTCACGACGAGTCCTTCGTCGATCAACCGGCGAATTGAGTGATCCTGCATTGTGTCAAACACTCGGAGTTTCGTGTTGGATAATGGGCAAACTGTTAGCGGAATCCGTTCGTCTCGAAGACGCTTCAAGAGTGATTCGTCTTCGACGCAGCGCACTCCGTGATCGATCCGCCGAGCGTGCAACAGGTCCAAGGCTTGGATGATGTATTCCGGCGGACCTTCTTCACCGGCATGAGCGACCGTCAGATAACCGTGGTCCCGTGCCGCGTCAAACACCGCGGTGAACTTCGACGGCGGATTCCCAACTTCCGAGGAATCCAAGCCGACGCCGATGATCTTGTCCTTGTGAGCGAGTGATTGGTCCAGAGTTTCCAACGCCGACTTGGCATTCAGGTGTCGCAGGAAGCACATGATGAGCTTCGACGATATGCCCAACGTCGATTCCGCGGCGGTCAAAGCGCCGTGGATTCCGGTAACAACCGTGTCGAAGTCGACGCCACGATCCGTGTGAGTCTGCGGATCGAAGAAGATTTCCAAATGCCTCACATTCTCGGCAGCGGCCCGTTCCAAATAAGCCCACGTCAGGTCATGGAAATCGCGTTCGTGGATCAAGACGCGTGCGCCGAGGTAATAGATATCGAGAAACGACTGCAAGTTATGGAATTGATAGGCAGCGCGGGCTTCGTCGGCTGATTTGTACGGGATTTCGATTCCGTTTCGCGCGGCCAATGTCAGCAGCATTTCGGGCTCAAGCGTACCCTCGATGTGGACGTGCAACTCAGCCTTGGGAATTCCGAGGATGAAATCTCGCATCGATCCCTCGTACAAAACCCAAATCCTCAGTTAGCGCGGGGTCGAGTCAGTGGTCGCGGGACCTACCTAATGCCGCAGCAGAAATTCGTTCGAATTGATGAGTGCGTGCTGCAAGTCGCGTAATCCTTCCGCGCGATCTTGCAAACCGGCAACGTGTTTCAGTGCGAGTTGTGTTTCGCGGTCTGATGGCCGGCGGCTCAGCGAGGCTAGATAGACCTCTTCGATGATTGCTTCGGTTGTTTTGTTTTTCGCCAGCATGCGCCCCAATCGGCTGTCGTCGGCGTCCAGCTTGTTCAACACATCGGGATTGTTAATCAAGTGAATCACCTGATTCAACGAGGGTTCGGTCTCGCGGGCACAGTCGCATGCCACGTCGCGGATTGGCTTGGAAAAGGCTTTCAGGAAATTGTGCTCGATCGCTCCTTCAGCAAGTTGGATGGCTCGCGTGCCGACGGGATAACCGGGAAATTGTTCGGGAAGTCCGGTCGCCGATGCGATCGCGTCGAGAATCTGTTCGGCCGAAAGCATTCGGACGGCGGCATGAGTGAAATACTTTTCGGCGTTGGCGGCGAATTTCGATTGCCGTGGCGGCCTAGCATCCAGTTGATAGGTGTCGGAATTCAGAATCGTCCGAATGATTCGTTTCACTCGGTAACCGTTCTTTGCAAAATCGGCGGCCAGAGCATCCAACAACTCGGCAATCGCCGGCGGGTTGCTGGTGCGGAAATCGTCGACCGGTTCGACGATCCCGCGTCCGAAAATGTGATACCAAATGCGGTTGACGGTCGAGCGGGCGAAGTACGGATTTGACGGCGACGCCAGCCAATCGGCCAGCCGTTCGCGCGGGTCATCGTCGGCTGCCAATTCTCCGGCGGGGTTCCCGAAAGCCGACGGAGCGACAACTTGTTCGGTAACGGGGTGTTTCAGTTCTCCCTTGCGGTCGAGATACACGATTCGGTCGTCCAACCCGAATCGTTGCGCCTTCAACCGGACACGCGCGAAGTAGGCGGCGAATCCGTAGTAGTCGTCCTGAGTTATGGCCTCGTACGGATGATTATGGCATTTCGCACACTGAATCCGGACACCGAGGAATAGTTGCGCCATCGACTCAGCGGCCTCGTCCGGTTTTTGCGAGATGCGATAAAAATTCGCCGGAGGATTGTGAATCGTGTTGCCCAAACTGGTCAGCACATCGCGAGCGAATTGGTCGAACGGACGGTCTTCGGTGAAGTTGCGCACCAAATAACGATGCAGGCCGTGAACTCCGCGTTCGGTGATTGATTCGCGATTGCCGCGCATCACGTCGGCCCATTTCAGAGCCCAGAAATATCCGAATTCGGGACGTTCCAAAAGTTCGTCAATTAGTTTCGCCCGGCGGCGCGGGTCTTGCGAAGCAAGAAATGCCCGTGCTTCTTTCGAAGTTGGCAGCACGCCGATCGTATCCAGAAAAACTCGCCGCAAGAAAACTTCGTCCGTCGCGACGGGGGCCGGTCGCAGTTGTAACTGCCGGTGCTTGGCAAAGACGTGTCGGTCGATGTAGTTTGAACCGGCCTTGTGAGCCAGCTTGTAATCGGGGTCGTGTCGCACGTACGTCAGCCGGACACTCTTGATTTCTTGCAAGTACCGCACGAGAATCGCGACCTCGGCCGAATTGGAAAACTTCACCAATCCGTCAGTGGTGACCTCGGCCGATTCGTCGTCGCTGGAAGTAAAAACCGCCAGGTGCGTGACATCGCGGACTGATCCATCTTCAAAATGAGCCAACGCGACGATCTGTTGTGTGGGGCTCGACGTGTGCAATAAACGGCCGTTTGGCAATACTTCCAACTTTGTCAGTGTTTGTGAATTCGCCGAGTCGTGCATTCCCTCGGCGATCCACTCACGCAGAATCGTGACGGCGACATCGTCGTTCTTAAAACGGCGTCCGCCCTGATGCGACACGCGGGCCAGTGCTTTGTTCAAAAACAAACTCGCGTCTGGTTCGGCCGGATTGGTTCGGCGTCCATAGTTTTCACGCGTCAACGTCATGAAATCGAGTTCCGGCTGGAAGCCGCGCAGACTCAGCCGAAAACCGTCTTTCCCTTGCGGAGAACCGTGACAAGCTCCCTGATTGCAGCCGCCGCGCGACAGGGCTCCGATGACTTCCGTGCGGAAATCGATGGGCGAACTTTTGCCGAAATTACGAACCGTCACGGTTGCCGTGGCTTTCAAGTTTCCAATTCGCGCCTCGATTGTCGTTGTTCCATTACCTCTTGGAATCAACACTCCAGTCGACGACACAGCGACAACACTTGGATTGTCTATCACGTATGTCGTCTGCCCAGTCACATCAGCCGCGTGATCGTCCGAGTATTGGGACGTAACAAGTAATCGAGCGATCTCGCGACGCCCGATCAGTTCGACGGAAGTTGGTTTGACGTCAAGTTTCGTTGGCGGGTCCGCAGTCGAAGTGGACGGCAATAGCAATACCAACAAAGTCAACGCAAGCCCGCATGGCATCGTGGAGCGGAAATAACTCATCGGATCATTCACTAGCCTAAAAGTGGTAGGGCAAGAATATGGGCTGGCAAGAAAATGACAGGCCGCCGATTATCTTCTTGCCAGTCCATATTATTGCCCTATTACAAGTTTCACTGGATACCGCAACAACGACGACGAAACGCTTCAATCCGGCTTCACAACGACAATTTCCAGACGTTGTCCGCTGGACGATTCCTGGAATTTGTTGACACGTGATTGGCCCGAAAATGAAATCGAATACTTCTTCGGTTCCGTCTTTTCCGCGATCTGAATTTCCACTTCGACGCTTTCGCTGCCGGAGGGGATCGTGATTGTCTTTGGTAATCCGATTCCCTCGACTCGCGAAGGAGTCACGACAATCGGGCCGTCAAACGGCTTCAACCGTTGGGCTTTGATTTGGATTTTCATTGATTGTCCGGCCTTCAACTCAATCTTTGCCGGTTCCGGGGCCGGATCGAAGGCCACTCGCAGATCCAATTCAAATGTGCGAGTCAGCGCAACTGTGTGACCTTGGAACTCGGACGTGCCGGTTACGGTCACCCAGTGTTTCGTCGGACGAGAGAGGACTCCGGAATACAACATTCCCGTGACGTTGAGTGAATCGACGGTGGCGACGGGAATCTGGTTCTTGACTTGCCGACGCATCTGTCCGTCGGCTTCCAGCGTTCCGCCGCGAGCGACAAACGTGATCGGCGCGTCGAATCCGTCGACGCGCGCGGTTTTGATCTCGAAATCGGCACTCAGAAAACGGGGCACGGCAACGTATTTCGAAGCCAATTCGAAATCGAACGGAGACGGCGGTGTGACGAGGATCGCAATCCGATCGGTCAGTGTCGGCGGAAGGCGGCGCTGGTCTTCGCGCAATTCAAACGGTTCGCCATGCGGTCCGCGACCCGTTGGAATCCGGTCGATCAGCGGTTGCGTGCGGGCAACGCCACGGAAGTCGACGTCATCTTTTTTCGCTCGGCCTTCGACTTGAATTGTGTAAACACCGGGCGGAACCGAGGAATCGGCCACGATGGCGTTGTCAAGTTCGTTTTGACCGTCCGCAAACTGCGTCTTTGCCAGCTTTAGTCCTGGCGGAGCACCGAGCAACGAAAGTTCCATGGGGCCGGCAAACATCGATCGTTTCACCGAGAGTGGCAGTGGCTGCCGAGTTCCTTGAGGAATGGCCAGCCGAGTCACAGCGGATTGCATTTCGATTTTTGGGCGCCTTGTACTGATTTCAATTCGGTAGGCATACTCGGGACCACCGCGGCGGGCGAGGTCGTGGACAACCAAGATATGTCGGCCATTCGCGCGTGCGGCGTAAGAAAACGCCGCGTCGTCGAAGCCAGCGTCGTCCGCTCGTTTGACTTCCTTGCCCTTGGGATCGATCAGGACTAATTCCAAATCGGCGGGCGAGCCGATCGTCTTGCTTTCCGACTTGAAGTCCAGCGTTTGGCCTTTCTTTAACTCGAATGCAAAGTAATCCCGGTCGCGAGTTTGTTCGAGGTTTCCGTGCAGAATGCCGGGTACTTTGCAGACGCTCGCGTGCTTGGCATCGTTGTTGGGCTCGGATTCAATGGAACTTTCCAGATCGGAAACTCGAAGAGGAATCCACGCCGATGCATCGTCCGTGTCTCGCCGCAGCGCGAACGACAGCGGCCCAAACTCAATGCCGGCCGGAACTTCGAATGCAAACGAAGCCGATCCCAATTGTGGAAATCTGAGCAATGCCGTCTTTCCGGGTTGTACCGACGATGGAACAGCCACTCGCGCGGCGGGAAATGATCCCATCCTCAACACGTAAGTCCAATGCACGGAGCCTCGGAAGCGGGTGTCCCGAACTGCGACAATATAATTGCCCGCGGAATTGAACGTGTGCTCGAAGCGTGTGTCGAAGAACAGTCCCGCGTCGTTGTCGTGTTCGGCGATGACGCGGCCGCGTTGGTCGGCGATCGTGACCAGTGGATCGAAGTCTTTGCCCAGTCGGCTGCCGACAATCTCGAACGAAACTCGCTGGCCGGCCGCGACGTTGATCTCGAACTGGTCGACATCGGCGGGACCGCAGATTCCCGTTACGGCAACCGGCAACTCGACGCGCTGCGCGGATTTGGTCGCAATTGCCGAAGAGGCGGAATGTTCCTCCTCGGCGGTCGTGCGAAGATCGTCGATGAGAAACAGGTGCGCGTTGCTCAATCCTCCGGCCGTCGCCAGTCGCAGGCCGTAGAAGCCGAGATTGGCGTCTTTGCCGACCTCGACGTCAAACGTTGCCGCATTGTGGCGGTCGGCTCCGACGCGCACAGCCTGAACGGCGTCTTTCGGCAACGAGGTCCACAGGCCAACGGCCTGATGCATGTTTGAGCCGAAAACCGTGACGCGCGTGACTTCACCACGCACCAACGACGGCGGCTCGACGTGTTCAACAAACACCTGAGCCGTGACAATTGACGTCATCAGACTGAAAACAGCACAGATTGAGACGATTCGATTGCAAATCATAGAATCCAACATCGCAACTTTTCCAATACCACAA
>CAUZVF010000106.1:0-9551 GCA_963582955.1 Planctomycetota bacterium | reverse complement strand
ACTCGTGCTTGAAGATCGCCAACTTCTTGCGATAACTGACTTCCGGACTCAGCGGGACGGCACGTTCGATCTCGTGCGGTTTGAATTCCTGCCACGCGCCGCGGTACAGCCAGACTTCCGGTTCGATTCCGTCAGCGGCGACGATCGGCAGTGCTCGCAGAATTGCCTGAGCACACACGCGATGCGTGCCGTGCGGATCGGTCAAGTCTCCGGCGACATAGATTTGCCCGGGTTTTAGTTTCTTCATCAGGTCGGCCACGATCTGGACATCGTCGTCACCAATCGGATGCTTCGTGACTTGTCCCGTGCGGTAAAACGGCAAGTCCAGGAATTCCAATTTCTCGGCCGGGATTCCGGTGACCTCGGCGGCAGCGGTCGCCTCGGTCATTCGGATCAGAGTTTTGACGTTCAACACGTCGGCGATATCGGGATCTCCGGGCTGCTTGGCCGCGATGGCGTTACGCATGCGGCTTTCCAGCGCATCGAATTCCGGACTATTCAGCCGGAAGATTTCGTTGAATTCGTCGACGTAATCGACATGCCGAAGTGCGTCGTCGTCGAAAACGGCGATGTTGCCACTGGTCATGTAGGCAATATGAACGTCGTGTCCCTGATCGGCCAACGTAATCAACGTGCCCCCCATCGAAATCACATCGTCGTCGGGGTGTGGGCTGAACACGATGATTGTTTGCGGCTTATTGCCGCCCGGTTCCGTGCAAATTCCCGACATCATGTCGTCGAAGACTCGCTGTCGAATGTTTTCCAGTGGTCCGCATTCCCGCAACAGGTCGTGCAACCTGTGGTCCATGAAATCGCGAGATTCCAGTTTCAACAGCGGCTTTTGACATGCTCCCGTCAGCCAGATGACCGCGCGTTTTTCCATTTGAGGTGTCCAATCGACGTGTCGGACCAACCACGGAGTATGCACGGCCGTCAGATCGTTTGCCGCCGCCTCGTCGAGGACAAAGATTGCGTTTTCGTGAGCCTGCAAAAAACTGGCTGTAATCTCTTCGTCGAATTCGCCTTCCGCCGCGCGGCGAATGACGCGTGCTTTGTGCTCGCCCAGCGCGATCATGATGATCTTCTTCGCGTCAAGAATCGTGCCGACGCCCATCGTGATGGCTCGCAGTGGCACATTTTCCTCACCGAAGAAACCGCTGGAAGCGTCACGGCGTGTGACGGGGTCGAGCGTCACGATTCGCGTGCGGCTGTTGCGATAGCTGCCCGGTTCGTTGAAACCGATGTGTCCCGTGCGTCCGATGCCCAGAATTTGAATGTCGATGCCACCGACGGCTTCGATTGCTTTTTCGTACTCGTCACACGCGGCTTCCACGCTGTGGCGGTCGACGGCTCCGTTCGGAATGTGAATGTTGTCGGCCGGGATGTTGACGTGATCGAAGAAAATTTCATGCATCCAACGGTGGAAACTGTGAATCGAATCGGGCGGCATCGGCCAGTATTCGTCGAGGTTAAACGTCACGATCCTCGAAAAGTCGAGTTCTTCTTCCTCGTGCATGCGAATCAATTCGCGATAGACGCCGATCGGAGTCGATCCCGTGGCTAATCCCAATACCGTTGACCGTTCGGCCGCGTTGTTTTCTCGGATCAGGCTTTCAATGATCGACGCGACGTGCCGGTCGACTTCGCCCGCATTGTTGAACATCAACGTGGGAACTGTGGTGTTCCTCAGATATAGAGCCGATTGCAGGCTCTGTCGACGTTTTGCGACATCAATGGCCATGAGTGGTTGGCATTCCGTATAATCTGTGTTTTGGTTTTAGCCTCAGTTTCAAAACCTTGTCATTACCCACATTCTTCAGGCGAATCTCCCTTGTTTAACGCCCAGCCGAAGGCGCCGGCTACTGGAAAACACGTCTAATCGTGAGCCGGCGCCTTCGGCTGGGCGTTAAACAACCGATTTTTCAAATCTCTTGTCCTCGAAATGTGGGTAAAGGCAAGGTCTCAAAACCCAGCAAAACCAGCCGCACCGTGCTAGCGACCGGTTCCCCTGCCAGAAAACCGTGGGCTAGTGCCCAGCGGCTGATGGTTTTGAGTCGAAGCCTGACAGATTCTATCTGACAGATCGGAGCGACGAAATTCAATGCCGGATTTGCCCGGACAACCTCGAATTCTGGCGATTCACGCCCATCCTGACGATATCGAGTTTCAGTGCGCCGGCACGCTGGGTTTGCTCAAGAAAGCCGGGTGTTCTGTATCGATTGCGACGATGACTCCGGGAGATTGTGGGAGCGCCGAATTAGGCCGCGACGAGATTTCCGCAGTGCGTCGCGAAGAGGCTCGCAAAGCCGCCGAATTGCTGGGAGCCGACTGCGTGTGCTTGGAATTCCGCGATTTGAGTATCTGCATCGACAACGATTCGCGACGTCGCGTGACCGAAGCGGTGCGTCGGGCTCGGCCGGATATCGTCATCACCGCGCCACCAGTCGATTACATGTCGGACCATGAAATGACAAGCCGCTTGGTGCGCGACGCTTGCTTTAATGCTCCGATTCCCAACTACACAACGCAACAATGGGAACCCGCGCCGCCGACCGATCACATTCCGCATCTGTACTATGTCGATTCGATCGAAGGCGTTGATTATTTTGGAAATCCCGTCGAACCGGAATTCCGGATCGACATTTCCGAGACGTTTGAGTTGAAGCAGCAGATGCTCGCGTGCCACGAGAGTCAGCGAGCATGGCTCATGAAACAACACGGAATCGACGAGTACTTGAATAGTTGCGAGCGGTGGAGTGCCGCGCGCGGCCAAGAAATCGGTGTCGCCCATGCCGAGGCCTTTCGGCAGCACAAAGGCCATCCGTATCCGTCGGACAACTTACTATTGCAGATTTTAGGCGGTTGAACGACTCGACAAGCACGGACGGATTGGCAAGAATACCGCCTCGATTCATGCGGACGGCGGGCAAGACTCCCACCAATCACCCATGTGACAAGTTCTGAATTAGAGCGTGAGGAGAATCGTCGATGGCGGAAAACGAAGCTGCCAGCGAACAGACAGAGGAAGCAACCACGGCCGAAGTAGGGCAGGGCGGCGTGACGGCTCATGCCGACGATGCCGCGACGGCGACTGCCGAACTACCGCAAGCATTCGACAAGGCGGATCTTCAACAGTTCAAAGATGACGACGTCGCTGCGGGCGGAACGATTTGTAAGATGCTGTGCCTGCTGTTTGTCTACACGCTCATCGTGATGTCATACGTTGCGTACTGGACGTGGAACGCTGCGAGTAATTAGCTGCACCTGTCTCGTGCCGTCTCTCGTCCTCAAGCGGAGCTTGAAGACGAGAGGAATCACTCATGTTTTTGAGAATTGGCAGCCAAGCGTTGCCGCGCGGTTTCTGCCCAGGGGCCCCGGCTGTCGAATTTGAGATAGGTTTCCCAGAACGGGATTGCCTCGTCGAAGCGGCCGAGTTGGTCAAGTAATTGGGCTTTGTGGAAACTCGCTTCGGGAAAATCGGGGTGGGCCTGCAGTGCGATGCCGAATGCGTCGAGAGCGGATTGAGAAGCTCCCAACTCGGTATGGATGCAGCCTAACTGAGTCCACGCTTCGATGTAGTCGTGGTCCAATTCGACGGCAACGTGCAGTCGTTCGAGTGCGCCGTGCAAGTTGCCGCAGCGGTACAAACAACCCGACAGATGAAATTGGATTTCCGGTTCGTTGGGCCGTTCCATCAAACATAAGCGAAACGCCTCGGCGGCCGATTCCGGCTGACTTTCTTCCAGCAACCGGCTTCCTTGGTCGAGCCAGTCTTGATACTTCCAATGTTCTTGCTGTTCGTTTTTGTCGTCAGTTGCACTTGGAACTGTTGGTTCCGCAATGGCGATGTCGTTCGCCGGCGGACTGTCGTTCGGATCGAAGTCCATTAAACGCTGGCCGCTAAGCGGTTCGAGAATGCCACGTTCGTCACGGTACAAAACATGAGTATCTCGCGCCAGAATCTCAAGTTGCGACAGCGGCCGCTCGATGTTGCCGAGAACGTTTGTCAGTTTGCTAAGACTGGCTTCCAGTTCGTGACGCGAAACGCCGGCTTTCATCAACTCGGCCAATCGCCGGACACTGGCGACTTCTTGAAAATCGAAGTACGGCAGACGGAAAATCCGGCGAACAGCTTTGATCAGACCGAGCCGTTCCCAGCGACGGACGACGTTCACCGAGATGTTCAACAACTGGCTGAGCATCGCCGGCGTGTAATGACGATGCACTTCGCGTTGGCGATCTTGCAGTCCCAACAGGTACAGCCATTCGGTTTCGTTGAGCAGTTTGATGTCCAGCCCTTGACCGCGCCATTCGGTCACCTGCAGCAGTTTTTGCGATGGGTTGCCGTCGTCTTCCAACGGCCAACCTTCTTCGCCGACGACCAACATGGTTGTCTGCTTGCTGACATGCCGCGTCGCCTTGCCGCCGTGCTCGGCGACCAATTCGTGAGCCCTCAGATGCGTCATCGATGCCAACGTACCGGTAAACGACAGCCGCTCGCCCAGCAGGCAAGGAGAACTGTTGATGGCGTGTTGTGATTCGTTGTTCGTGGATTCTTCGCTCATCAGATCACGCTGATTCGGGTGCGCCTTGAGCATATCGTCGCGGGCGGCCAATGGGTAGCTTTCAATTGAGGCGTCTATTATAAGGAGCGGCAACTTCGCATATTCTCCCAGAGAACTCACAATTCGGTAAATGCAGTCTTTCCGCACAGAGTGGTTGGCAAAACAGACCGCCCATCGCGGCTCGAAAAACAAGGAGGAACGAGACGATGACAACGTCACTTCAACACGCCGATCCTGACGTGTTCGCGTGCATTCAGAATGAAAGGACTCGCCAAGTTGACGGCCTGGAATTGATCGCTTCCGAGAATTACACCAGCGCCGCGGTCATTGAAGCTGCTGGCACGGTATTGACGAATAAATACGCCGAAGGATATCCGGGACGCCGCTATTACGGCGGCTGTGAACATATCGACGTCATCGAGAGTTTGGCCCGCGATCGCGCCTGCCAATTGTTCGGAGCGGAACACGCCAACGTGCAGCCGCACTCGGGATCACAGGCGAACATGGCCGTCTATTTGACGGTGCTTGAACCGGGAGACGCCTTCCTGGCGATGGACCTTGCTCACGGCGGACACCTGACTCATGGAATGCATTTGAATTTTTCCGGTCAGCTTTACAACGTCGTGCATTACGGAGTCAACGAAACCGATCATCGGATCAACTTTGACCATGTGGCTTCGTTGGCGCGCGAGCACAAGCCGAAACTGATTGTTGCCGGGGCGAGTGCGTATCCGCGTGAAATCAACCATCCAAAATTCGCCGAGATTGCCAACGAAGTCGGTGCGCTGTTGATGGTTGACATGGCCCACTATGCGGGACTCGTGGCGGGTGGCATCCATAACAACCCGGTTGAGGTGGCTGATTATGTCACGTCGACTTCTCACAAGACATTGCGCGGCCCGCGATCGGGATTCATTCTGACGAAGAAGGATAATGCGCGTGCGCTGGATCGAACCATCTTCCCCGGCATCCAAGGAGGCCCGTTGTGCCACATCGTCGCCGGAAAAGCTGTTTGTTTTCGCGAGGCTCTGCAACCTGAATTCAAGGTATACGCTCAGCAAATTGTTGCCAACGCGAAGACTCTGGCCGACACATTGATCGCTGGCGGAATCAAACTCGCCAGCGGCGGCACGGACAATCACCTGATGCTGGCGGACGTCACCGCGATCGGCCTGACGGGCAAGATTGCCGAGGAATCGCTGGACCGTGCTGGAATCACCGTCAACAAGAACATGATTCCGTACGACCAACGCAAGCCACTCGATCCCAGCGGCATCCGCATCGGCACCGCCGCACTGACCACGCGCGGCATGCAAGAAGATGACATGAAAAAAGTTGGTGGGTGGATCTTGGGAGTCCTCAGAGCTGTCGATGATGCGGCAGTTGTTTCGCGAGTGCGTGGCGAGATTCGCGAATTCGCGGGCGGTTTTCCCGTTCCTGGGATTGACTAGAAAGATCAATGTTTCCAGAAATTCGCAGTAGCTGGATTCGCAAGAATTCAGGCGGATGTTGAGAAGTCTCCTGAAATATTGCGACTTCAACGACACAAGAATCGCTGCAACATCAACAGTATCGAGGTAACCAATTCCCGAACACTCACAAGGTAGGTGCAAAATGGGATTCTTGAGATCGATCTTTGGCCCATCGAAAGACGAGATTTGGTCACAGATTGCCGACGGTATTGGCGGCGACTACATCGACGGCGGATTTTGGGGCAGGGATGCTTTGGTGTATCAGCACGGCGAATGGACTGTTGTGCTGGATACGTACACTGTTCGATCGAACAATTCTTCGACCACTTACACGCGCATGCGGGCTCCGTTTGTCAACAAGGACGGGCTGTACTTCAAAATCTATCGTGAGGGTGTTTTCAGCTCGGTCGGCAAGTTCTTCGGCATGCAGGATCTCGAAGTCGGCGATCCGTATTTCGACGATCAGTTCGTCATCAAAGGTAACGACATTGAGCAAATCCGATTGCTGTTGTCAGACGATTTGAAGCCACTGATCGAAGTTCAGCCGCGAATCTCGCTGGAGATCCGGGACGACGAAGGATGGTTCGGCGCGGGTTTTCCGGATGGTGTCGATGAACTCTACTTTACATGTGTCGGTGTCATGAAGGACACGCAATTGTTGCATGCTCTGTTCGAGCTGTTTTCGTGCATCTTGGAACGGCTTGTGCAAATTGATTCGGCCTATGAAGACGACCCAAACGTACATTTGTTGGGTTGATGCCTGCCGCTCAGGCTGTATGCACTCATAGGGCTCCGGCGAATGCGGCGAAGATGATGACCAACAACCAGATCCCGATCCCGACCGCAAAGAGGCCGAACTGAATCATCGCAATGATTTTTCCCGCCTTGGTCATGCCTTCGCCTTCCGGGTCCATGCGCCCGGCTTCCATTTCTCTCAGGTCTTCGTTGGCCATGACCCAGGCGACGATCCCGAACACAATGCACACGACCCAACTCAGGATTCCAAACACGAGGACTAAAACCCCACGATGAGGTTTCAGGTATGAGCCGCGGCTGCGGCGTGTTCGGGCACCAAATTCCTCACCGCAATAGCGGCACTTGATGGCGACGGCTTTGATTTTCTCGCCGCACATTGGGCAGTCTTTCGTTGCCGCGGGATCGGTGACGGGCGGTGGATCTTCCGGTGGCACATACGGATTGTCATCGAAGGCGTTGTCTTCGAGCTGCTCGGCATCGGTGCTGGCGATGTCTTCATCATTTTCCTCCGTGCCGTCATCGAAGTTCTCGAGATCGTCGGCCTTCGCCTCGTTGTCGTACAGACTGCCCATTTCATAGGGAATGTGAATCTGCTCTTCGCAACTGGGGCACTTAGCAGTCAAACCGGCGCGTTCGTCGGGAGTCTTGAGAAACGTGCCACAGTGCGGGCAGTTGAATTCAATTGGCACGGCTAATGACCTTTACGATGTGTCGGATGGAATTGATTCCTTTTGTTTGATTGAGTGATGAACGGAATGAATTCCGTTCTACGACTCATGCGGCCCGAATCGCTTTTGGATGGACTTTCGGAAGGCGCGAATTGCCGTTGTTTCGCCAAGCGACCTGACTTGTTTGATGAGTGCCGGAATTTCATTCAAAGGGAACTGGGGCAGGACCACACTCTCTTCAACTTCGTCGTAGTCGGTCTCATTTCGCCTGACATAAACGTGGAGTTTCTCTCCGTCGTAACGCCAAACTTCAGAAACTCCGATTCCGCCAAAGATCGTGAATTTATTCATCGACGAACGACTGATATCGACTTCGATGACCAGGTCGGGAGGCGGATGAATGGCAAGATCGATCTCGTCGAGGTCGCGGATCACTGCCGCGTTCGCGATGTAATAGCTCTCGTCGGCTTCAAATCCCCGTTGTTGGTCGTCGCGTTTGAAAGTTGTGGATTTGACGCTGCATACTTCGATGCCAAGTTCCTCGGTCAGACAGTCCAACATCCGCCCGATAATACGAGCGGCCGTTTCGTGCAGTTTTGAAGGGGCCGTGATTTCCATCAATCCTTGGTCGTATGCAATTCGCTTTCGACGTCCATCGGAATTGTTGACCAGCGCCAGATACGTCGACCAAGCGACGTCATCCAAGACGACACGTTGTTCGGCGGGAACGCTGCCGATGCTCATGTTTCCGTCTCCTTCTGAATTCTCGCAAAATCTTCCAGCGGCACGACGGCGTTCATGCTGCCGGATCGAAAGCCTTCGAGGTCTAACGTAACGTACTTGAAGCCGAGTTCACGAAATCTCTGTATAATCATGTGATTTGATTCAGCAATCCGTGAGATTTCACTGACGGGCACCTCGATGCGTGCCAAGTCGTTGGCCTCGTGCCGGACGCGGAATTCCCGAAGCCCGAATTCTCCTCGCAGGAAACTCTCGGCTTGATCGACCCGTTGGACGCGTTCCGCAGTGACGGCAACTCCGTAGGCGATACGGCTGGAAAGGCACGGCGTTGCGGGTTTGTCCCAAATAGGCAGTTGCCAATGATTGGCGAGTTGCCGAACCTCGCTCTTGTTGATTTCCGCTTCGATTAACGGGCTGCGAACGGAATGCTCGTCGGCTGCCGTCATGCCAGGCCGGTAGTCGCCTTGGTCGTCGGTGTTCGCTCCGTTGACGATTACATCAACGTTGAGTTTTGGAATCAGACGTTCCAATTGCGTGTACAATTCGGTTTTGCAGAAGTAGCATCGGTTCGGATCGTTCCGTAAGTAAGCGTCACTTTGGAACTCTTGCGTTTCGATGACCTGATGGCGAATCCCGATGAGTGTGGCGAGACGCTCGGCTTCTTCTTTCTCTCCCGTCGCCAGGCTCAGGCTGACGGCCGTGACGGCGATCGCCTTGTCACCACATGCCAGTCGGGCGGCCTTTGCCACGACCGTGCTGTCAACACCCGCGGAAAACGCAACGGCGACACGGCCATAATCCGCTAAGATGGCCAGCAGGCAGTCGCGTTTCACGAGTAGAGCAGGGGCGAGGTCGGTCATTGGTCCGTCACACAGGTTTTGTCGTTGAATGGGGTTTGCGGCGAACGTTTCACCGTTTATCAAGGTATTCTATTATAGCCGTTCGTACAATCACGGTTGCCGGTGGCGAAACCAAGCTTGGTCCGCGGTTGGCGAGTTCTTATACTGAGTAGTGGGCCATAAGTTCCTTCCTCACGCCCACCTGAATCAGCTACGGAGTAATCAGTTTCATGAAACCGACCACGATTTTTTGTGGAGCGTTGGTTTTGACGGCGTTCGTGATTGTTGATGTTGAACGTGCCGGCGCGGCACTAACGTCGGCTCAGCGAAAAGAAATGTCACAAATCAGCCGTGATCTCTCGAAAGCCAGTACGTTGGTGCGTCGCAAAAAGTACGACGAGGCCGTGAAGATCGTCGACGATGCGGAATCGCGACTGAAGAAAGTCGCCGACGACGCGCAATTGAAACCGACCGACCGGCTGGTCAGTTCGAAGGAAAAACTCATTTCCG
>CAUZVF010000105.1:0-9588 GCA_963582955.1 Planctomycetota bacterium | reverse complement strand
CGAGGGCGAGGGCGGGAGTGAAGAACTCGACGCCAAGGCGGCATAGTCATCGGCAAACCGTTCGAAAACCTTCGATGAGCGGTTCGGGTAGCACGGGCACTCTTGCCCGTTGCGGTCTTGACGGACAGAAGTGCGTGTCCTGCGTGTCAATCGACGATTGACGCGACTGGGGCGAGGCTGACAACAACTCAGGCGTCCAGAGATGTTTCACTCCAACGTAACGCCAAAAACTTAGTTGCTCAAATCAAAGCAAATTGTTGGAGATGTAGTCGCGGTCGTTGACCTTGGTTCTGTGCTCAATTGCTGCGATTCTTGTCAATGGTGTGTTCTCGTTGGTGGAGACCTGCGGTCGGTGGCATGGCCGGTGCAAGTGCCCCCGAGGTCGTCGTTCAAGACTGCATCGATTGGCTGCTGGCCGAGCGGTTCGACGCAACGATCGAGGAAACTACGATCCGCGAAGCACACGTGAACTCCCCATTGCCGCGCGAGCTACGGATTCTGCAAACCAACAGCTGAGATTATGCAACATCCTCCTTTATTTTGCACAAGATCTGGTAAGAAGAGGACCAGTCTGAAGGTGACAGAGGAACCGTAAAACGGTCGTTTTCTGGCGTGTGTCACGCTCGACGGGTTTCTGAGACAATTGGTCCGTCAAACGGCATGTCTCCTTCGGTCGCTCTTTGCAGCAACAATTGCTGCGAAACATCTTTCTCAGATCAGTTCTCTGAGCGGTTTGATATTAGGATCGACCGGGCCACGCGGAGTTCCCGACGCGTCGAAGAAGCGTTCTTGGCCTTCTAGGATCCCCATGTTGTGATACAGAGTGGCAAAGACTTCATGGAATTTGACGGGGCGATCTCTCGGTTCAGCGGCGATACGGTCGGTCGAGCCGATGACCTGCCCGGTCCGCATGCTACCGCCGGCCAACAACGCGAAGTTGGCGCGAGGCCAATGGTCGCGACCCTGCTTGTTATTGATCTTCGGGGTGCGACCGAATTCTCCCCAGCAGACAACTGAAACATCGTTTTCCATTCCGCGCTCGTGCAAATCCAGCACTAACGCGCTGAGGGCTTGATCCAACATCGGTAAATCCTGCCTTGCGCGGCCGAAGCCGTTGCCGTGCCAGTCCCAGCGGCTAAAGTTCAGGGAGACGTACCGCGCTCCGGCTTCAATCAGCCTGCGGGCCAGTAGGAAATTCGTCGTCATCTTCGGCGCGCCGTCGCCCTGAAATTTCGGACTGGGCTTGCCATACCGCGCGACAATTGCGGGGTCTTCTTTCGACAGGTCGAGGGCGTCGCTTAGCTTCGAGGACGTGAGAATTCCCAGCGCCTGTTGGCCAAAAACGTTCATCCCTTCCATCACGCCAGAGGTATCGGCTTCCTTTCGAAAACCGTCCAATGCCCTTTGCAGGTTGCTCCGTTCGTGCAACCGTTCGAGCGTGATCCCCTGCAGAACCATGTTCTCGGCGGATTCGACGCGGTTGCTACCCTGCCCGCTGACCAGCCGGAATGGTGAGTGAGCCATTCCGAGGAAGCCGCCGTTCCCGGGATCCCCCCAGCGCTTTTCTCCCGTAGGATACATCAGCGACATGTGAGACGGGACGGCCCTGGTGACCGGATCGGTCAGTCGCGAAATCCACGCACCGACCGACGGAGTCCCACCCACCGCCACTCGCTTATTGCGGGAGTAGCCTGTCACGCACTTATACAAATCGTGTCCTAAATTCGAATCGGCCATCGAGCGGATGATGACGAATTTGTCCATCATCTTGGCGACCCGAGGCATCAGTTCACAGATCTCGATGCCAGACACATTGGTGCGAATCGGTTGAAGCTCACCACGGATTTCCACCGGTGCCGCTGGCTTCAGATCGAACATGTCCTGATGCGGCGGACCACCGGGCAACAGAATGTTAATGACAGCCTTGTGCGAATTGCGGATCCCGGCCGCCGCTTCCGCTCGCAACAACTGCGGCAGCGCGATCCCCCCGAAACCCAAAGCACCAATTTGTAGAAAGCCGCGTCGGCACACGCCGTCGCAAGTTGTGGATTTCTGTTCTTTGCGCCCCAGAATAGTGAGCATCGCAATTCTCCAGCCCTACCGGATAATTATGAATCTTTCGGCAACTCAGGTTCCGTCATCCTACCAAACCAGCAGATAACATATCAATGGTGGCTTATGGCCCGGGCCATCAAGCGATACATTCAGGAAAAACCACGGTGATCGCTATCTTTTTAATTATTCATTTCAGCGATCCGCCCTGACGATAGTGCGATCAAAGGGCGGCTAGCCGTCACGATGCCGTCCGGAATACGTTGACCAGATTTGACAGTTTTGGCCACGGATCGACCACTCGGACCGTTTCCCGTCTCAGATTGCTCGTGGCCACCGTTTGCTGAGGCGCCCAGAGCGCCCCCTGAATGCGTCCCAGCACCTTGGGCAGGGAAGCTGTGTCACGTAGTGTCCATTAATGGCACATCGGACAAAACCTATGTGGAAAAACGAGAATTCACCTGCCAAGCGCCGACAGAATCGCCACCAGCCTCGCTACCGGTTAGACTGTTGACGTGAGCGAAGTCGAGGGTTTGGAGCAACTTTCGTCTGCGTCGCATTCTTGGATTGCCCGATAGCTTCGGGATCTTGTTTCACTGCAACACAGCGTCATGCCCGCATCTCACACTGTCGAACACCCTGCGGAACTTCTGGCCTTTCTTTTTGCCTGTCGCCCTGAAGTGAAGAAGATAAAAGTGCGGCAGTGGCTCAAGCACGGTTCGGTTCAAGTCAACGGGCGATCGATCACACGCTTCAACCACCCTCTGCAGACCGGAGATTTGGTTTCGATTCGCGCCAAGAGCGAGGTGCGTGCAGAAAGTCTGTTGCCACCCGGAATGAAAGTATTGTTTGAAGATGCGTCGCTAGTTGTCGTCGAGAAGCCCGAGAATCTGCTGAGCATCGCCAGCGCGACAGAACGGGACAAGACAGCCTATGCCTTTCTGACTGACTATGTGCGCCGCGGCAATCCTCAGAGCCCACAGCGGGTGTGGATCGTCCACCGGTTGGACCGCAAGACGTCCGGGCTAATGGTTTTTGCGAAGACGGAGGCGGCAAAGTGCACGCTGCAAACAAATTGGCACAAGGTCGAAAAACGCTACCTGGCGGTGGTGGAAGGAACTCCACCGGCTGACCACGGCGTGCTGAAGTCACACCTGGATGAGAGCCGCCTCTTCAAGGTCTACAGCGTCTCTCACAGCGAGCGGACACGCCATGCGGTGACCCATTACCGGGTGATGAAGCGATTCGCAACCCGCACGTTGATCGAACTGAATCCAGAAACGGGTCGGCGCAATCAGATCAGGGTGCATCTGGCCGATGCGGGATGTCCGATTATCGGCGACCACAAATATGAGGCCCGCACGAATCCTGCCCGCCGACTGGGATTACACGCTAGTTCCCTGCAATTCCAACACCCGTTGTCCGGAGTACTTCTAAGGTTTGAATCACCTCTGCCACAGGATCTGGCGCGGCTGTTGTGACCTGGAGGCCTCGCGGAATTATTCGTAGGCCGTTCCATACTTGGCCGGTTGTCACCTTTCTTCTCGGGCCAAATCCGCCCCTCAAATATCTGTGATTATTGCGACAGCAGTACCCTATCCGTTAGGTTGCCTCGACGGAAACTTTTCCCAGTAAACCTGCCTTTGATCGGGCGCGCAGACTGACGATTCTGCGTGAATCGTCTGATCAGACCTGATTCCGAGAAACTCAACCGTATTTTGGGGCGCGCCAGAGTGTGTCAAAAACAGGGTCGTTTGATGACACCATGCAAGCCGGTTTCTCCGCCGCACAGACTGGGGCGTTAACCGACGTTGCATCGATTCATATCATCACCGCATGTTCAGTTTCTCCTCGATCGCGGTCGTTTCGACAAGCGACGCGGCCGGGACTCGCTCATCGCTTCAAGCCGCGGGCGGTTTTCACCAATTCCACGAACTCGGGGCGATAGCCAGCAAGGTCGGGGCCCAGGCTCGCCGCGGCGATTTCGAGCACGCTGTCAAAGTTCGCGTCGCCTCGGTGTTTCGAATCTCTCAGCAACATGCCGAACTGAGCCACGCACGCGGCGAACTGGAAATCGTCGGTGGCGTCGTCGAACGATTTCTCCTCTGCGATGACCGGAACTTCCAGCGGCTTGCTGGTTTGCCCATCCGGATCTTTGTAGCGAAGCCGAACGGTGAACAACTCGTCGGTTGCCGCTGCCTCGGTCAATTCGTCCGGCTTCTGGTATTTCGATGGATCGACGTCAGATCCCGGCACCGGCTGGGCTGGCGGAACGATTTCATAGAAGGCCGTCACCGTATGCCCCGCGCCGATTTCACCCGCATCCTTGGTGTCGTCCTTGAAGTCCTCGGCCCGCAACATGCGGTTCTCGTAACCGATAAGCCGGTATCCGGCCACCTTAGCTGGATTGAAGTCGATTTGAATCTTCACGTCCTTGGCAATCGTGATCAGCGTGCCGGTCATTTCCTCGACCAGGACCTTGCGTGCCTCGTTAGCCGTGTCGATGTAAGCGTAGTTTCCGTTGCCCTTGTCGGCCAGTTTTTCCATCGTCGAGCCTTTGTAATTCCCCATGCCGAAGCCAAGAACGCTCAGGAAAACGCCGCTCTGGGCCTTCTCCTCGATCAGCCGAATTAGCTCGCTTTGATTGGTAGTTCCGAAGTTGAAATCGCCGTCGGTGCAGAGGATGACCCGGTTGACTCCCCCTTGGATAAAGTTGTCAACTGCGACCGCGTAGGCCAGCCGAATACCTTCACCGCCGTTGGTTGAGCCGCCCGCTGCGAGGTGATCGAGGGCTGAGAGGATGATCGGTTTGTTGTCGGCGCCGGTCGAGGCAAGCACCAGTCCGGACGCGCCGGCATAGACGGCGATTGCAACGCGGTCGTTTTCGCCGAGCCGATTGACGAGCATCTTCATGGCCGACTTGACCAGCGGCAACTTGTTCGCATCGCGCATCGAACCCGACACGTCCAGCAGGAACACCAGGTTGCTCAACGGTCGCTGCTCCAGTTGAACTTCCCGCCCTTTCAGTCCGATCCGGGCTAACCGATGTTCGGTATTCCAAGGACAGCCGGCCACCTCCACATTCACAGAGAACGGCACCTTGCCCTCCGGTTGCGGGTAATCGTAGGTGAAATAGTTGATGAGTTCTTCGATCCGCACGGCACCAGGGGGTGGAAGCTGCCGCTGGTTCAGGAACCGCCGCACGTTGGAATACGAGGCCGTATCGACGTCGATCGAAAAGGTCGAGAGCGGATTCTGCTTTGCCGAGAGAAAGGGATTCTCAACGATCCGGTCATAGGCTTCGGTGTTAAACTTCCGGTTTGCCGCATCATCGGCGGCGAATTGCGGTTCCGAAGCGTTGAACTGCAGTCCCGCAGTCGCACCACTTTTGTCAGAGCGCCTCGCAGCCTCGCGGGACTGCTGGCCTCCACCACAACCCGAATTAAGTGTCAATGCACAAACGAAAACGAACCACAGAAACCAAGAAGCCTTCATGTCGTTCTCCTCACTCAAGGCGCACAGAATCGGCGCACTGGGGAATTGTGTGACCACTCATCAGCCAGCAGGTGCCGCAGCGTAGTGCGGCGTCTCTGCGGCAGTTTCGGATTCTGTCATCAACGGATGCGCGACCCGTGAGCATCTTCGTAGCCCAGTGATTCCATGACTGAAATCGCTCGTCAGCGAGTGGCTCGCCTACAGTGAGATGCGCGACGCATTGAAGAAATTCCGAGAATTCACGAAAGTCGTGAATTCGCTTTAAAACGGTCAGACGGTCCGTTTAAGCTTGCAGAGGCTCATCGACCAGGGGGCGCGTGCGAATTCCGAAAAAAGGCTGAGTCGTTGATCGAGACAGTTGTGACATTCGGGACCGGGCCGTTCGTCTCAACCGTGACGAGCTGCTGCCCGCATCGCCGATAACGCCCGGACTGTGAGCCTGCACTGGGCCACCCGGACTCCTGCGGACGACATGCAACGCAGGAGAATCGGCCCCCTCATCTCATCAAACCTTCGAAATATGGCACATCGCAGCGGTTACGCTGCTGGCCAATGCGTTCCCTCGGAAAAATTGCGGTAAACTCATCTCATAATTTAAAATGCCGTAAACTCGTGCGGGCGGAGGTTTCTCGCACACCTCCTTTCGCGCCACGGCCTCCAATCGGAGGGGGATAGGCAGGCCAAACGCTTTCGGCTCTTGTAAAACTGGCGATTCCGGACCGGTCGAATGAGTAGGGCTATTCGACCGGCAGATGTACGGTGCCGCGAGAGTGTTCTCGCCAAACTTTCTGAATCTGGCTTCCGCGGCCAAATGCTTGGTCCTGTGGGTACGACATGCTTACGGCTGCGGCACACTCACCATGGCTGTCCGCCTGCAGGGCAACTTAACATAACCGGCACTTATCGGACGATGATCGCCGAGGCCGACGAACAAGTCTTGGTTTGTCAGAGCCAAAGGGCCACTCGATGCTGTTGATGATAAGTATGACAGATTCAAATTCTTCACCAAGAATCTGAAGATCGATGAATGATTTGCCAAAGAGCTGTAGTTGCGAAGCAGTATGATTGACAATTCTTGGTGTGGCGCGGGGCAACAGACCCAACCCGATTGAAGCCAGGAATCGTTGGTACTTCCTTAGTTGCATCTGTCGGTGAAATCGACGCGCGTAGCGACACGGCCTATATTCGGGAGTTCCGCTCGGCTCGCGGGACCTAGCTTAGCGCTGAAGTGCGAAACGGCTGGAAAGTGGCGGCTATTCTTGCGTCAGTTTGATGACGACGATTAACTTCTCGGAATCGACGCTTGTTACCTTGCCGAACGTTAGCGCTTTCGCGAATGCTTGAATGTCCGAGACCGGGCTGACTGTAATCCTTGTCGTTCCGTCATCGACAAATAGTTCGAGGTCGCAGAGCTTCGGGTCATCGGTCGCCGACTTGATGATTGCAATCAACTTGTCTTCAGCATCCGTTGTTAGTTCGGCCTCGACGAGAACGGTCACTGACTGAGGCTTCGAATTCTCGGGCGCGGGCTCAGCCACTGGAATACGCATAAACCGGCCTACTGCGGACAGCAGCAACTGATCAAATTCGCGCTGAGACCGCACTTTCGCGAATTCATTCAGGATCTGGTCGATGTCTTCGATTTTGGCCAGTAATTGCTCTTTGCTGGCGGCATCGATTGGTTTTTGATTGGCAATCTGGTTTCTCAAATTGCCGATCATTTTTGGCCAGTTTTCCGAGAACTTTCGCGGCACCCATTTGCCGTCGATTCTGACCAGTTCGTTCTTGTGAGTCTCGATATCGGGGCCTTCCACTTGAACGACTGCCGTTGTGCCATCATTTTCGATCAGCGTGATATTCATTTGCTCGATCGAATTGAACAGTTGAAGCTGTCCCGGTGTGGATTCCGCCATCACGCGAATTTGTTGCAATAAGTCGTTACCGGTCGTCGACAGGAATTCTCTGACATCGAGCGTCATGGCTTTTTCGCGATCGGAAAGATCGCTTTGCAAGAACAGTTCGGCAAATGCGATGGTCTGACTCCAGAACTCCTGTTTCTGTGCGTCGTTCAACCTGGTCATCATGTTTGGATTGTTGATGACGTACGTCTTCTTCTGCTTTACCACACCGACGAGCTTTTTCATCGCGCGTACGATGATGTCCCAGACTTCGGGATCGATAGTATCGACGGTTTGGCGAATCAAAGCGCTCACATCAGCTTGATACCGGGCCGGTAGGAATTCCCAAAGAGCTTCGACGCGGTTGTTTCGAAATCCGGCGATAACGGCTCGCATGGCGCCGTCGGGAGTATCGAGATTCGCCGCCGGATTTCTACTCTTTTGTTTTGCCGCCGAATTGTCCGACGAATTCGTGTTCTTGTGAGTCTTACTTTCGTTCTTGTCGCCGGTTGCGGAATCTGACTCACCACACCCCGTCAACAGCAGAAGACACGGTGTCACAAGAAGCAACGCATGGATCGCAAGTCTCATTCGACTAGCTCATTTCCAGGTCAGCGGTTACGAAATTGCCGGTCCGGCACGGCCACTTTGAAATGTCCGGTTCCATTGACCAATTCGCGTGCTTTTCGCGGTTCGGGACGGACAAGACAAATTCGTTCCGCCATTTCAAGCGGGCTTCGTAAACGGCCGTAAGATGTGTTGGCATTGTGCTTTAGAGTCTTACAAGGAAAGACGCGCGCGATTTGCGCGTCTATTTTGCAAACATGCCTCCGACCTCTTTGGTTGTGGCAAACCAGCCACGCTGGCCGCAATTGTTGGAACCCCGTTGTCGGATTGCAACGCTTCGGTGCCGAATCAACTTCATTCAACTCGTGGCGGCGGATCGCGAATCATCAGGCCAACTGGTTGCATCTCATTGGTTTGTCGTTCACAATGGTGGTTGTTCGACGATGCGAAAACAGACTGTTAGCAGTGATTGGCTCGTTCTGAGCCGCCACGGACGGTTTGTTTCGTCAACCGAGTTGATAAAAGAGGAAGTCACAACCAACAACCAGGTAAGAGTTGATTGGGAAAAAATCCTGCTGTTGCCCGGTTGGCATCCCGTAAAGTTAACGTGGTTTCCCTTCGATGGACAACGTGAGTTTTCTGCGGAATTTCATCCAAATTACAGAAAACCAAACAATTGAGAGTATTGTCGAAGTGAGGCGACGGCAACGTTGACGAATTTGGCTGGCTGATTCCAAGTCGCCCGTGAACGTTGGCTTCGTAAGAAATTGGAACGGAATTCCGCTCGGCCAATGCCATTTGCCGGCTCCCCAGCGGTTCCGCCGGCAGGACGCCTGATGAACTCGGTGGCAATCCAGCCCGCCGTGTGCGCAACGGTGTGTGTTTTCGAGTCGATCATCGAAACGACAATCCGTCACTGCGCAATCGATGGAGAAACGCGAGAGGCATGACGAAGAATAGTAACGAAATGGCAGAATCTCTCTTTCAAAACGGCCGGCCGCGCGCGTACGGGTTGTACGACCCTCAAAATGAACACGATGCGTGTGGTGTCGGCTTTGTGGCTCACATCAAAGGCCAACGTTCCCGGCAGATTATCGACGACGCCGAACGCATGCTGCGGCACATGACTCATCGTGGCGCCTGTGGTTGCGAAGCCAACACCGGTGACGGAGCTGGAATGCAGACGGCGCTGCCCTTCGAGTTCCTGGAACGAGTGGCGCGAGACGACCTCGGTATCGAACTGCCCGAACGCGGCAAGTACGGAGTCGGCATCGTATTCCTTCCAACCGACGAAGAACAACGCAACCAGTGCAAGGAAACCGTTAACCAGATCATTACCGAGCAAGGCCAAATGTTGCTCGGCTGGCGCAAAGTTCCTGTCGATCCAGACGGAGCCGATATCGGTCCGTCAGCGCGGGTCGCGGAACCGGTGATCGAACAATTGTTCGTTGGCGCGGCCGATGGCTTGGATCAGGAAGCGCTCGAACGGGAGTTGTTCGTCATCCGCAAGATGGCCAGCCATCAATTGCGTGGGAGCGACATTTTCCAGGCATTGCTGTTTTACGTCTGTTCGCTG
>CAUZVF010000104.1:0-9603 GCA_963582955.1 Planctomycetota bacterium | reverse complement strand
GCGGAATTTCAGGCGACCGAGAACAGCATCAACGCGCTGGTCAAGCGCAATGCCGAAAAGCTTGCCATGAGCAACAACCAACTCGTCATCGACCTCGGTCGCCGTTGGGAGGTCGAGATGGTCGATTTCAATCGGAAGGCGGCGCGCGACTATGCAATAAAACAGCTCCGCACGATGCTCTCCTACGAGGCGTTTGACGAAATCCTGATCAACACACGAACGCACACGGACCTACCTGGCTCGTTTGGCGACGGCGTTGACGGGATCAAAACAGTGTTCCATTACCGCAAAGCCGGTCATCACCGCGGCGGCTATCGGATTGGTCCGAGGTCGTTTCTGTTGCTTGGAATCGCCGGCGCGTATGCGCCGATTCGTGTCGCCGAGGAGCAGCAACTACGGGAGCTAGCCGAAGATCCCAACTCGGTGGAACAGATCACGACATCGCAGCCGGGCGAATGGAGAGGCTCCTGCCAATTGTCCGACACTCCGTTTCAGTGGCGTTTCCGCCGCAACGCGGCCGTCGCGCAGGGCGTTCGGCGCCTGCTGATGGACCTGGAACAGACGTTTCCCAACACTCGGATTCGAGCGGTGATCCCGCAGCGTGCCGTGGTCGACGAGGCGATGGAGCGAGGGCTGGCCCAGATGAAGAGACCCAACGGCGGAGTGTACGGCGCCGATTTCTATCGCCACGTTTGGAGCACAAACAACTTCACGTTTCGAACGTGTGACGGAATGGCGATGTTGGACCTGTCCGGACTGCGAGTTGAACCGGTCTTCCTCGGAATCCGCTACATCCCCGACGACGGTCCGCTCAAACTGTTCGTCGACCAATGCATCGCGGACATGAAAGACAACCACGGCTCTAGTTTCCGCAGCCCGCGGTCGTTTTTTTACGAAGCCCAAGAGACGCTCCGCGGCGGGAATCGCGAGCGGGCCAGCGAGCGGCGTAAAGAGATTATCCGCAAGCTTCTGGCAAACCGTGAAGACATCCGCGAGATCTTGCTGTACGAAGCCGCGGACTGGACGTCTTACCTGCCACTGGACAATCCGCATGGCTATCTTGATGACCCGTAGAGCAACCGCGGAACGTGACAGACATCGTAACCCGAAGCGTGAGAGCCTGGGCGAGAACGAATTGCGGCACTTCCTTGAGTAGGTGGCCGCCTCTTCTCCCAATTCTTCCTGGTTGTGTCAGGCGATCAAAGTCACGTTCGGCCGTTTCGGTCAGCGCGCATCGGAGGGCGTGACCGACGCATATAAACAGTCGGTTAATTATCGTATTCGTCTTCGGCGAACAAGTCGCCCTCATCCATCTTGAAGGCGCTCGAAGAACCGGCTCCAAATGTCGGTATCGGGTTCACGGGCGGTTATTTCTTGGGCAGCTACAGTTCCACCTTGGCGTCTCGATCCGGCAGAATAAAAGCCGTGAGCGTTGGACAAGGCAGAAAATCGCCACGATGCCGAATGGTCAGCGAGAGCGTCGCCTAATCACGTGTGTTGACAGGGACTGTTGAGTAGCTGAAGCTGGTTCTTGGTGTTTCCACGGGACCACGCGACTTTCGACATGGGTGTTGCAATGACACGTTTCGTGAACGCACGAGTTCTTGAGATGAGAATCAAGCCGGCACACGGTCAGGAGCCATTCTTTCTCCTTGTACTGCACCGGCTGTGCTGTTTATTACAAACTCGTTGTATTCGCGTTCTGACCACGAGTGGCAGTGGAACAGACGACTATCCGAAGAGCGGAAAGATGACCTCGCCGCCATTCAGGCGGTGAGGCCGTCCCAGCCGATCGGTGATCGTGCTGGTAGGGTTGATCCCGAGCGCTGTGTAGATCGTGGCTCCCAGGTCGGCTGGATACCAACCCCGCGTGGCCGGATAGGCGGCCTGTTCATCGCTGGCGCCGACCACCTGTCCGCCGCGCACACCAGCCCCGGCGAACACG
This sequence comes from Planctomycetota bacterium, assembly GCA_963582955.1. Classification (GTDB taxonomy): domain Bacteria; phylum Planctomycetota; class Planctomycetia; order Planctomycetales; family Planctomycetaceae; genus CAUZVF01. The sequence goes on along the minus strand of CAUZVF010000104.1, from coordinate 7,658 downwards.
GCCGAAAACACACCTGACCAATGGTCGCGGCCAGCATCTTTGTTGATCGTCGGCGTGCGCCCGAATTCGCCGACAACAATGACCAACGTTGTTTCCAATAGCCCGCGCTCGTCTAGGTCGCCCAACAACGCAGAGAGGCCTTGGTCGAATGGTGGAAGCAAACTGTTCTTGAGTCGTTGGAAATTGTCGCCGTGTGTGTCCCACGTGTTCATCCTGCCCATATTAGTTTGCACTATCGGCATACCGGATTCGACTAACCGCCGGGCCAGCAACATCGATTGGCCGTATGCGTGTCGCCCGTAGCGGTCGCGCACTGCTGCCGGCTCCTGGTCCATTTCGAAAGCTTGCCGGAACTTGGCGTCCGAGCTGAGCAAGTCGTAGGCTTGCTGTTGCGAGCCAGCCAACTTTTGCACAGCGGCGGTCGTCGCCAGATTAGTCCGCTGCTCGTCGAGCTCCGCCAACAGGGACCGACGATTGCCCAGACGCTCGATCGATAGTCCCGGTAACAGTGTCAATTCATCGAGCTTAAAGTCCGTCGCGTTGGGGTCCTTGGTGACATGCCAGGGATCGAGATTACTTCCCATCAATCCGCCGGTCTGCCCCGAAAATCCGTAGCCGTTGTTTAGATAGGTCGGCAGCATCACTCCCGTGGGCAGCCCGTCTTCGCGCGGCCGAAGGTACTGCAAACCCGCCGAGTAGCAAGGCCAATCGTTGCGGCTAGCCATGTGTGTGGCACCGGGAGGCAACTTGTTAATCCCAGTGAGCACAAAGTGCGTGCCCTGTTCGTGGCCGGGCAGCGAATGCGTCATCGAACGCACGATGGCGTACTTGTCGGCCATTTGCGCGAGCTTGGGGATGTGAGGCCCGACTTGCATTCCAGGTACGTTCGTGTCGATCGGTTTGAACTCGCCGCGTACTGTATCTGGCGCTTCGGGCTTAAGATCCCAAATGTCTTGGTGCGACGGAGCGCCGGTCAGGAACACGAGGACGACACTGTTGGCCTTACCCTTTTGTAGCGGCCTATTTGACTCGGCCACGACCTGTCGCCCGGCTAGCACATCGGTCAGCCCAAGGCCGAGCAGTCCAGAGAACCCGACCTGCAGGAATTCCTTACGGGAGAATCCGCAGTGGTGACGATGAAACATAGAAGGCTCCTGGCAGCCATCAATTCAGTGACGGGGAGATGGTTAGGTCAAGTTATACGCGAGTCCGGTCCGGTAGATCAAGGTTCGTCACGCAGGGCGCGGATTCCGACTCAGTCGGTCTGTGTTAATTGACGAGCAGCTTGTGTAACAATGCTCAGCCAGTTCCGTCATTCTTCCTGAGCCACAAGTTCCGAATTCGAATGATGCGCACGCAAAGCGTGATTGTTCTGAACGGTTAATCGGACTTTCGGCGCCGATCGGCGCTTTCGGCGCTCAGAATAAACAACCATTGGTTGCGCACAGCAGACGTTCCAGTCATCGAGTGTCGCCTCACCGCAGGAATGCCATTGATTCCTATTCACGAACTTCGGACCGCACTTGGGGCAAGTCCACGGTCGCTTGCGATCCCGTTTCATGATTGACGCTGTCTGATACTTCGCCGGCACGTGAAGCAGCTTTCCAGTTCGCCTTGGAAGCGTCACAAACGGTGGTTAAATCGGAATCCCAAGAAAGGTATGAGTTCTTGAGACTGACGCAGCAAATCAGACAACTGGCCCAACGAAAAACGCCTCCGCACCAGATGGCCAGCCGGGGCGATGCAATTCAGATTGCTCGAGTGGACCTGCGGTCCACCTCTCGGGAACAATGAATGAAGACCGCTCGACCGATGACTGGCTACTCCGAGGTGGTCGAGCGACGTGTTTACGGTTTTGTTGCCTTGAGTTTGAGCAGGTAGATGTCGAAGCCGCCGTCGCGGTTCGAGACGAAGCTGATTGTCTCGCCGAGGGGACTCCTCCAGGCGGGAAACTGGTCAATCGCGCGGTTTCGTGTCAGGTTCCGTGGCTCGGAACCGTCGGCGTTCATGACGTAGATCTCGAAGTTTCGGTCGCGGTTGGATGTGAATGCGATTCGCTGGCCATCTGGCGAGAAGACGGGGTGATCATCCAGCCTCGCCGATCGGGTGAGCCGTTTCAGGTTCGATCCGTCGGCATCCATGACGGCCAACTCCAGGTCGCCCCAGCGCTCGCTCGCAAAAACAATTCGGCGGCCGTCCGGACTCCACGACGGATGGACATCCAGACCCAGGTCATTGGTGAGGCGAACTGCTTTGGAACCACCGTCCGATCCATTGACCGGCAGGTTGGCGACGTAAACCTCGTGGTTCCCGTCATAAGTCGATGTAAAGGCAATCCGCTTTCCGTCGGGGGACCAGGTCGGCTGCTGTTGGTGGGTCTCCTTGCTGCGGGCGACGGCGAACGGCTCCAAAGCTGAACCGTCCGGGGCGATCGTGAACACGTCCAGTGCCCCAGGCTTCTGATTGTAGGTGAATGCCAAGCGCTTTCCGTCGGGTGACCAGACGGCGTCGTACTCCTCTTTACGTCCGGTTCCATCCAGCTTATCTGTCAACCGGCGGTCGTTGACGAGTTTGATGGGGGCCTTCGTCAGCTCCTCGGCCTTCGCTGCTGATTCGACATCGGCCAGAAAGAGCCGCACCTTCTTTCCCACGTGTCGAGCAAAGACCAACCGCTTGCCATCGGGCGAGAAGTTCGGCCGCTGTTTGAAATAGCCGTCGAACGTCAAACGATAAGCGCGCGGCGTCTCCGGCGGTTCCGCCCGGCTTTCAGCGAGCCCCAGAATAGTCGCCGGGACAATGACAAGCCGCAGCGCGGCCCACGGCCACAACCAAAGGTCGTTTAACGGCAAGCCGGAGGCGACTGCGGACACGGCGAATCGCAGTCGCCTTCGGCTTGCCGTTAAACGAATCCGCGCACGCCGCGCAAACTTTGATCCTTTGCGGTGCAGGGGGACATCACGGGACACAGCCTTCCCGTTCATCGACGTTCCTTTTTTCAGGTTTCTCGGCTGGCCGACGCGCCACACTGTTGTCTTCCGATTTGATGTTGATTCGGCGCGATTCATCGTAACCCGAAGCGTAAGCGAGGGAATCGGAGCCGTCCTCGCTTACGCTTCGGGTTACTTCGGTTGCGGCTCCGCCGCGCGAGGACGATCAGATCAAGTCTTCCACCACCTCGCCAAGGGGAGTCAACCCAATTTCAGTGAGCGCAGAGACACCGATTCCGATTCGATCAAACACGGTCGTGGCCAGATCGGCTGGGCTCACCGGAGGAGTGACCGGATAGGCAGCCCTGCGGTCGCTGGCCCCGACGACCTGGCCGGTATGGATTCCGCCACCGGCGACAATGGCCGAGTAGCACTTGCCCCAGTGATCGCGGCCGCCGTTGGAGTTGATCTTGGGGGTGCGTCCGAACTCGCCCACCGCCACGACGACCGTCTCCTGCAGCAGACCGCGCCGCTCCAAATCTTCCAAGAGCGCCGAGAGCGACTGGTCGAGCATCCAGCAGTGCCGCTCCTGAAGTTCATTGAAGTTGTGTTTATGCAGGTCCCAGCCGCCGTCCCCGCCGTCATGCAGCGGCGCCACATGGCTGGACCAGTTGACCTGTACGAACGGGACCTGGGCCTCGACAAGCCGTCGCGCCAGGAGACAACATTGTCCAAACCGAAAGCGGCCATAGCGACTGCGGACCGCCACCGGTTCCTCTTCCAGGTTGTAAACCTGACGCGCTTTTGCCGAGCTGACCAGGTCGAAGGCCTGCTGGTGGAAGCTATCCCATTTTTCGATCTGCCGGTCCTTTTCCAGATGCCTCTGCAAGGAATCGAACGCTTCCTGAAGCTGGCGACGGCCCTTGAGTCGCTCCAGGCCGACTTCTTTTGGGAGTTTCAGTTGGGGGAGTTGGACTCCCTTCTGGGGATCGTAATTGAGGCGGAAAGGATCGTAGGTGGCTCCCAAGAGACCGCCGCCCTCACCGGAAATGAGAGCGATTCCGGGGCGCATGTAGTCTCCCAGGGTAACGAAGCTTGGTCGACCCGGAGAAAACCCGCGTGCCCGGGCCACGATTGCTCCGTGATTCGGCCGCACGGCGCCCGGCAGCGGCTGGCCATCGTTCTTGATCGCCCCTTGCTTGTCCCCCGTCAATCCGATGGTCGCCGCAATTCCATGGTCCGCCGATTCGCATTGCATCGAGCGGATGATGCAATACTTGTCCGTCACCGTAGCTAGCCGTGGCAACAGTTCACAGATCTCAATCCCCGGAACGTTGGTGGCCATGGGGCGGAACGGACCGCGGTACTGGACTTGGGCCTGGGGTTTCAGGTCGAAAGTGTCCAGATGGCTGGGGCCGCCCCAGAGCCATAGCCAAATGACCGACCTGGCACGACCAGCCTTGACCGCCCCTTCGGCTTTCAATCGCAACCAGTCCGGCAAACCGAGCCCCGCCACGCCGATCGAGCCGATTTGAAGCATTTCACGCCGCGTATAGCCCTGGCATGAGCGAGCTCGCGTCACTCCGATCCGCAGCATTGGTTCGTCCTTCTGCTTTGAGAAAACGGTAATCGCATCAGTAAGTTTGCACTCTATCCTGGTTCACACGGCACGGTCAAGCTCCTCAACAGGACGGACATGTCCCAGCCTGGCACTTGACCGCGGAGGCCGCGGTAGGCGGCTGCCTCGACGTAGAAGTCTTCGCCGCTCTCTTTGTCGATGCAATGCTGGATATCAGACAACCCTGCGTAGAGTGCGTTTAGAGAATCGAATGTGTGATACGATTCAAACCCCTTTTTCAATATCCAACGCTCTCCGTCAGTCAAGAGGCCCGAAACACACTCATATAAAGATTGATATACATGTAGTTGCAAGCGGTAACCATTTAGATCGTCAACGCTCGGTGACTGTCTTTTTCTTCGGCGACGAAGGCAGTGAATTGAAATGCCGAGGACACTAGCAGAATATCCGGCCTACGGCACTTTGGCGTAGACTCTCTGAAAATGTGAGAGTTGAGAAGTTGGCTGGGTGTGGTAATCGATGGTTGTCCCACAAGATCGGTGTAAGACGTCGTTGAGAATCAACAATTAAAAACACTCGAAGATGAAAAAGGGACGCCGCTGCCGCTGCTCGCCGACAAGGCTGCGCACCACAGTGCGAGTGGTTTGGCATGGTTCCCGTGTGACAACCAACGAACTTGAGGAAGCACTTGCTGATGCAGTTCAATCCTGCAACGCGGGATCACATGAATTAAGGTAAATCCAAAGCCATGATCTCCTTACGATTGCGAATGTATAACCGCTTGCCGTCAAGCGTCGGGCTCGTCCATGCACGGCTGTCGAATAGTTTGACATTTGAGTGAACAGTCATGCCTTTGGGTGTCATGGTGGCCAGCATCAGCGTGCCATCTTCCTGCAGAACAATGAATTTTCGGTCAACGTAGATGCAACTCGCCCGTCCCAATTGTCGCTGTTGCCACAGGACTTTGCCCGTCTTAAGGTCCAATGCGGTAAATATGAGGGCCGCAAAATCGCCGCTGGAACCGTAGACAACATCGCCGACGCGAATGACATTACTGTGATGTACGCGCATGCGCCGGCTGTGCCATATCTCTTTGACAACCGTTTTGTTCGAGTTACCGGTAATTTGCAAACAGCGGCTGCCGGCACCGTACGCGGCTGAAAAAAACAACCGTCCTTCGTCGCCCCAGATTGGCGTGCTCGACACATAACCGCCAGCGATCGGATGTGGGTGTTGCCACAAAATGCGACCCGTGACCGGATCGACCCCAGCGATCAGCTTTTCAGCCAGAACAACCAATTGATCGTCTTCGCCAATTCGAATCATGATGGGCGAAACGTGCGAAATCGCGAAATCGTGTTTCTGCCAGGCGACCGAGCCGTCTTTGAGTCGAAACGCCACGAGACCACGCCCCGGACCGCCGACCGGCAAGATAACGGTGTCTCGGTAAGCGATCGGGCTGGCTGAGTATCCGCGAAACAAATTGGTTCCCCGCAGATCACGCAGAAGATCCCGCTTCCAAATGACCGTCCCGCTGTCGAGATCGAGGCAGTGCAATAGCCCTGTCACGCCGACGGCGCAGATTCTATTTTCGACGATCAGCGGCGTCGACAGAGGTCCGGGACCAAACTGTTCGACATTCGTGCCTTCGAGAAACTGTACGTCATAGGCATGCTGCCAAATCGTCTTGCCCGTGTGTACTTCCAGCGCAACGACATGCTCTCGGTCGTCTCCGCGGTACATCGTCAGCAACCGCTTGTTCGCCGCGACGACACTTGAGTACCCGTCGCCTAAACGCCGTCTCCAAACCTGGCGCGGTGCGGATGTCGACCACGTCTCCGCGAGTTTCACGCCCGTAACCTTGAAATCTCGCTGCGGCCCACCCCATTGTGGCCAATCGCCTCGCGCGCTCAACGGAAACACGAACGTGACGAACAGGACACAGATCAAACGAAAGTTAATCACGGCGTGTCTGCAGCTTCGGGGAAGTGGCTAGCACGAGCGTACTCCAAATTGGCATACGCAAGACCATCGATGTTATACGATGTCACGAACAGTTTCACTGGTTGTGGATTCAGCCGTGGCTCCAGTGGGAACGTAACAAGCTTGAGGAAGCGTTCGCCAATGCCGATCAATACGTATGATCATTCGCTCTCGCTGTCACCGCATGTTCAATTTGTCGTGATCCATCGAGAGCAGGGAGCGCAGATAGTCCTGGCGAACGGTTGCTTTGACATTCTGCACTGTGAGCATATTCTCGCCTATAGCTTTTCTTGCCAGATAATGCTGTCAATCGAGAATCTCGCGAGCATACCACACCTGGGCTGATGACGAGAAAGCGGCAGACGTACCAAGAAGCTTGTGGGCTGTTGCAAAATCGGCGCGCATCATGTCCTAGAATACGTTGAGTTCTCAAGGCGCGCCGAGGGCCGATTCTGCATGAATCGTCTGAACGGGTCTGATTCCGAGAAACTCAAACGTTTTTTGGGGTGCGCCAGATGTGTCAATAACAGGGTGGTTTGATGAGACATCCCTGTCGGAAATAGCGTGCAAAACGTTCCGATACGTCTGCGGCGTGACAAATAGACGTGATGCGGGGAGAATCTGAGAATTCACAAGTCCAGAAATGGCCTGCAGAGACAGGTCGGCTGAGTTTTTTGACTGTACGGGGGCGCGTGTTATACTCGCGACGCTGCGAGCCTGGATCGCTTTCAGGCTCAACCCAAATAGGAAATATCGGTTGAGTATCCACCCTGGGAGCCTGTACCATGATTCGTCGCACGTTGATGTTATCGGTTGTCGTTGCAGTTTTGACTCCAGCCGTTCGCGCCGATCAGCAAGCCCACGGCCCGAAGGCCGCGAATTCTCCCTCCGGCAAGGTCTATGGTGAGTGGCTGATCCGAGTGAAACCCGACAAGGGACCCGAGTACAACCGACTGATCGAAAAGAAGGGCCTGCCGCTGTTCCGCGAGGCGGGCGGGCGCATGGTCGGGTGGTGGAGCACACTGATCGGCGATCTGTACGAGCACGTCACGATCTGGGAATACGATCGGGTAAGGGCCGGGTTTTCCCCGGCCCTCCCCACACCACCCAGCGTGCGGGTCCGCACTGGGCGGTTCAGGTGGTCCTAACTCCTTGATGACGGCGAGGGC
>CAUZVF010000103.1:0-9616 GCA_963582955.1 Planctomycetota bacterium | reverse complement strand
TCCTGGATACGGCGGCTTATTGCGGGGCTCGCCGCGTTTGTCTTCCAGAGCTTCCAGCAGAGCGGTCTCTTCGCCGAGTATGTATCCGCCGGGCGAAAGAAAAACTTCGATGTCGAATCGCCGGCCTGAACCGGCGGCGTTGTCGCCCAGGATTCCTCGTTCGCGCGCGTCCGCCAGCGCCGCTTCGAGGGCCTTGTGTTCCTTCGAGTATTCGTGTCGCAGGTAAACGATGCCTTGCTCGGCTCCGATTGTCAGAGCGGCCAGCAACATGCCCTCGATGACCAGATGCGGCAGTTCCTCCAGGATGACTCGGTCTTTAAACGTTCCCGGTTCGCTTTCATCAGCGTTGCAGATGACGTACTTGGGAGTTGCCGACTCGGACGCAACGAGTTCCCATTTCAGCCCGGTTGGAAATCCCGCGCCGCCCATGCCTGACAGCTTGCTTTGCTTCAACCGTTCGATCGCTGTCGAACCAATTTCGGCGCCCGATTCCAACAGTGAGCGAATTGTGTCGTATCGATCCTGCGGCTCCTCGTACGGATCACACTTCCAACGATGGGGCGAATCGGTTGGTTCGTCGGCCGGGAGCGTCGCGTTTCCATCGACAAACGCAACAACGTCGTCGAGATCCGTAAGCGAGATTGGCGCGAGCGGCACATCATTGATCGCAACAGCCGGACATGCATCACAACGGCCCAGACACGAGACTTCATGAATCTCGACATCATCGCGGCCGTCGAATTTGTCTCGCAATCGCAGAGTTAGCGAGTCACAATCCGCCATCTTGCACGTCACATCACGGCAAACATGAACCGAGACTCTCGGCGGCGGCGTACGGCGGAAGTGTGGATAAAAACTGACAAGCCCTTCCAACCGATAGAGCGGGATATTGCGTTTCGAGGAAAACTCGCGCAGAACCGCGTCGTCGAGGTAACCTCGATCGTGTTGTAAGCGAGTCAATTCACGCAGAATTTCCAAAGTGGCTCCCTCGTACTGTTACCAAACCGTTTGGGCAGCAAGTCCGCGATCTGAATCGTACCCAAGGTACGGCTACGCAGGTTGAGCGTCAATTCCTGATCACTCGAAAGTCGTTCAACAGACTTATATTCGAAATCGCCGCTGTCATTAGTTCGGGGATGATGGTGAGCTTCGACACATTGTTCATGCAAATTGACGAGTCGTTTAAAGCGTAACGCGTGCTTGGCCTGAGGCGTTACGGCTCGCTAGTTTTCCCCATTCTTGCGAAACTCCACTTACGAACCCTTCATTACGACGCATTGTCGTAATATACCCCGTTGGCGGAATGATGCACTTCCACTGCCCGCCTAAATTCTGAATGAATTATTCCGAAGAGATGAAATTGCTGTTATTCTACACGTTCATCTCACGACATTGCCCGAAATGTAAGAAACGCTTCTCCCTGAAACGAACAGGTAGAAAAAGGGGCGGTGGCGGCTCGGGCTACGAATGGCATGAATTCGTTTGCCGCAAGTGTCGTCACGAGCTTTGGCGCAAGCATAGAGAGAATTCGTATTCGGGGCATAGTGGAGGTGGGGGTTGATTGTCAGACGAATCGTCAGGAGTTGAATTCGAGTCGAATGACGACGGGACGCAACCGTGACGCGCATGTTTGCCCAATGAATTTGGGATCAACGAATGAGTGATCACAATTCGTTGGCTCCTAAATTCGTTGGAGGCCGATTGATCCGTTGTTTGGTTGCGGCCAATGCCCGCACTTTGGCGTTCAATCCGTCTTCCCGCCGATCGAAAACAAGTGTGAGTACGTCTGCAAGTAAAAAACTCCTCCGCTAACGGCGGGCGTTGCCCGTGATGGTTCACCCAGCGGATTGCGGGTCAGGATCTTCGGTTGATCTGACGCCGACAACACGACGACGTTGCCTTTCAGACGGTCGGAGTGACAGCGTTTTACCAATCGTCGATCTCGCAATCGGTTAACGCCTCTTGCAGACGTCGAATCCCGTTGGACGTCACCTTGGTGCGTCGAATGGATAGGTTTTTGAGGTGTTTCAAATGTGCTATGTGTTCGAGACCCACGTCGGTGATTGCTGTGCGGTCTAAGTTCAGTTTGTTGAGGTGCTTCAAGTGTATTATGTGTTCAAGGCCCAAGCTGGTGATTGCTGTGCCGTCCAAATCCAGTTTCTTGAGTTTTGTCAGCTTGGCGAGATGTCTCAGACCTTGGTCCGATATCCGCATATCAGCAAGTCCCAATGATTCGAGCTTGGTCATTGTGCTCACGTGGAAGAGACCCTTATCAGAAATCGCATTGCCATCCAAATCGAGTTCCCGCAGTGCGGACAACCTCGCGACAATCGCAATCGCGTCGTCTTCAATTTCGCTACCTCTCAAATCTAGTTTTCGGAGATTGGGAAAACTCGCTAGCTGTTCTAAGATGGTGTTGTTCACCGGAGTGTCGATAAAGCGCAGATTTTCAATTCCCGTGTGGCCAACGAGCGGTTTTAAGCCGTCAACACCGAGGTGGTTGTAGTCATAGAAGATGAGCGACGTGACATCGGCAACAGACTTCAAATACGTCAAATGCGTCTCTTTGCCGTCGCCCCAAGGCAGGCCGATGGCAAGGGTGTAGCCAGCCTGATCGGGGTAATCGAAGGGATTGTAAACGGAGCCCCCACCTTTGATAACGGCGGCAAGAGCCAACCGGTGTTTTAGACTCGGCGCGCGTGACCAGTTGACGTCGACAACCGGTAAGTCGCTCCTTAACCGATCGATGCCGGACTTCGTAACGTGCGTGTCTATCAAACGAAGTCGTTCGAGGCGCGTGAATGTTGACAATTGCTTGAGGCCTGCTTCCGTGATGTTCGTATACGACAAATCCAAGTATTCGAGATGTGCCAGTCCACTCAGATGGGTTAGGCCGTCGTCGCTAACGTCGGTGGCCGCGATTTCGAGCGATTCCAAGTTCTTGAGCGAACCAATGTCAGCCAAGCTGGCATCATCAACGCCACGTCCGGGTAGCTCCAGGTGCTTGAACTGTTTGAGCTGCTGGAATTTACGCAGCAGAGACTTGTCGAAATCGCAATTGAATTCCACGTAGACGACATCATCGAAAAAGCCCTTTCCCAACGCTCGCACCAACTGTGCTGGCCAGATTGACCTTTTCGGATTGAGTCGAAACTGTCCTTCTTCGTCAATTTCGTTGCTGTAGCCGACCCAGCCTCCTGCGTTGCGAATCGCTTTGACTGCGTCACGTTGCTGGTTGACTTGATGTACACGGATTGTTGCGGCGGCGATTAGCAGCAGCAGCAATGCGCAACACAAGCCGATCAATTTGGGTAAGAGTGCCAATTTCCACAGTCGCCGAGCGATCTCTCTTAGGCGATTGGAATGCCGTCGCCTCCCACAATGCGGACACACCATTCGAATCAAACGCAGCGACCTAACTTCGATGGGCTGGCCACAGTGAGGGCAGTTCAGAGATCTCATGTACGCGAATCCATTTTGGATGCTTTACATTTAGTAATTTGCGTACGAACGAGAACGACGTTGCGTGGTGTGTGGTTCATCTTGGTCGACACCATTTCTCAAGAATGAGGACTCTGTTGCGGGATTCCAATGTCACCTGGCTCAGTATCGGTTACCCTTCGGCGTATTCGGTGATGCTGTTATCATCTGCCGCGTGGAGGCTCCTTTGCCGTCCGTCTCCGTTTCAAATGAAAGGGTGGTCATGCAATGTGATTGGAGTTTCCGGCGACGATTTCATGTCTTTGTGGCGGTCTTGGTCATTTTATCGGCACTGTTCAGCAGCTCTCAAATCGGCGCCGACAACGGCACGGGAGCGGCGAACAAGAGTAAGACGGATGAGCGCAACGGGAAACCTGAAAGCGCTTCCGCTGCCGTGCAGACGGTGATCGACGGCCTCAAGAAAGGTGAGGCGGTCGTTTTGTGGGAATTCTTGCCGACCAGTTACCAGAAAGATGTGAATGACATCATTCGCGAGTTTGCCCGACACGAAGATGCCGAAGTCTGGAATCGAGACGTCGCCACCGCGCAGCGTATTCTGAAGATTGTACGGACACGAAAAGCCTTCGTTTTCGACGCTTTCAGGGACTCATTCGTCGAGCCGGCGATGCGAATGCAAACGGAGGCGGATTGGGATGCGATGTTTCGATGCTTAGAGGCGATTGTCAACAGCGACTTCTCCGATATCGAAAAGCTGAGGGCATTCGATGGGAGGGCGTTTTTTGCCGGAAACGTCACAAACGCACTGAAACAATTCCTCGGCGGGACGCAGAACGAAGCCACGAAGAAGTTCGTGGACTCGCTTTCAATGATTAGTGTCAAACAGGTGAATGCCGGGGCGGACGTCGTGCTGGTGCGTATTACTCTACCCGCAGACGCGAAAGGACGGAAAGGCAAAGTCATTGAGCGACACTTTGTGAAGCGGGAAGGACAATGGATTCCGAAGGAGATGGCCGAAGGCTGGAAGACGAACATTGTCAATTTGAAATGGCTCCTAAAGCTTGGTCCGCTAGCCCTTCAGTTGAATCCGCTAACATCCGGGGTTGCCGACAACAAGGAAAGAGTCTTGAAACTCTACGATTTGATTGACCAGGGTCTGGCCGAGATGGAAACCGCCAAGACGCAAGACGAATTCGATGCCGCATTGATGCAGACTATGCCGCTGGCGGGCGTGCAACTACAGAGGCAGTTCCTTGTCGCATGCGTGTTCAATCTTTTTTCATGGCTGGAAATCGATGAACCTCCGAAAGACGGCTCGCCGACAAACCAACAGCTTGCTGAAACAGTCGCGTCGAGGTTGACCAAGTCCCGGTTACGGGGTTTTGACATAGCGATTAGGGTGAAGAATGGACAGGCCACATTCACGGGAACCGTTTCCACGGCCGAGGAAAAGGAATGGGTGACAGCCATCGCGTCGAAGGTTCATGGTATCAATGCGGTCAAGAATGAATTGATGGTGATAGCCGTCGAACGTGCGAACAGAGATTGAGGGGCAGTCTACGGCGGCGTGGCACTTCCGGTGCTTGAGTCTGCCACTGAGCCGTTCCGCGATTCGGATCATTCTCGGAATGCCACAGAGGGCGTTCCCTACAAATATCAGCTATTCGCCTTTCCCGCCGATTGAAAACAAATGCGAATATGTCCGCACATAAAGAACTCCACCGCTGACAGCCGGAGTTGCACGTGACGGTTCTCTCAACGGATTGCGGGCCAGGATTCTGGGTTGGTCGGACGCCGACATCACAACGACGTTGCCTTCCAGATCGACCGAGTAAAGCCGGCCGCCAACGCAAATCGGTGACCCGAAATAGTTGCCGCCGACACGCTTTTGCCAAACCTTTCTTCCGGTCTTCACATCGGCGCACGTGACGACTCCGTCGTCGTTCCAAAGGAAAAGCCACTTGTCGTAAACCAAAGTCGTCGGTACGTGCGGAGCGGTGCGGGACACTCGGTAAACTTCTTTAATCTTCACGCCGCCGTCCGTTGTAGTCGGACGGACGGCAACGACATTTTTTCCGCCGGCCCGCGCACCGCTGTTAGCGATAATCAAATCTCCGGCAATGACGGGCGAACCGACGGCCCGTTGCGCGAACGTGCCAAACACGTCGATCATCCAATTCTGTCTGCCCGTTTGCGGGTCGACACCACAGATGCCTTCGAAACAGTGACTGAAGATGATTTCCGCCGGCCGGCCTTGGGAATCGAAAATGCACGGTGTTGCATAGCAAGCACGTTTGCCTTTCCGCGGGACTTTCCAAAGCTCTTGGCCGTTTTCGCGGTTCACCGCCAACAGGAAACTGGGTTGTTTCTGGTCATTGCACACGATGACTTTATCTTGATAGACGATCGGCGACGTACCACCGCCTTGCCCGTGTTGGTACGGCCCCAGATCATGACTCCAGATGCGCTGGCCCTGATGATCCAGCGCGACCAGCGATGAAGATTTCCGAGACTGCCACAGCAGATACACATGGTCGGCGTCAACAGCCGGCGTGTTCGACGCAAAGCTATTGTTGTTGTGCCGCCGGTATTTTCGGAACTCGAATTCTTCGGTCCACGCCCGCGAGCCGTCGGAAGTGTTAATGCACAGCAGATAGCGTTTGCCGGCATCGACATTGGCACTGGTGATGAATAACCGCTCGCCCCAGATCACGGGAGACGAATGGCCAATGCCGGGAAGAGCGATCTTCCAATTGTAATCGTCTTCAGTCCATTTCACGGGCACGGTCGTTGCCTTGCTGACTCCCGAACCGTTCGGACCGCGAAACCGACTCCATTCCTGGGCAAGCGTCGGTGTTGTGGAAAACAGAATTGCGACAATGGCGGCTGACTCTCTGAAATACTGCGTCATCCGAATTGTTTCCTGTTATTTTGAGATTTGTTCGATTCGTTTAACGTCGTTAAACGAGTGATTAAAAGAACGTATGTTGAAGTCACGCCACAACGTGGCGCTGCCCAATTAGGAACGGCACGGAATTAGAACCGGACGTTGGATAGATGCCGGTTTCATTTCCGCGCCCTTCCTTACCGGCCGCGGTTCAAACGGCTGCGGTGGTTCAGATAGTCGATCAGCACTTCGGCCATGTCGCGGCTGGTGTCGACTTCGACGCGTTCGATGCGGTTCCTCTGGCACAATTCTTCAAATCGCGAATTGAAACCACGCAGCACATCGAGATACGCGGCACGGATGTCGTCGGTCTGAGTCAACAGTTCATCGGGAACTTCAAGGCCATCGAAGCGGACCATGCCGTCGAATTCGAATTCCAACTCGTCATGGTGCAAAACATGGAACAGCACAACCTCGTGCCGGTTGTACCGTAACTGTTGCAGCGACGATTCCAGTTCATCGAGATCCGTAAAAAAATCACTGAAGATCATTATGATTTCTCGCCGTTTCATGCGTCCCGTCAATTCGGTCAGGCATTCGGGCATCCGTGTTTTGTCGACCGGTTCGATACGGTTCAGGTGATCCGTCATGCGGATGATCTGCGCCATCGAATTGCTCGGTGTCACGAACCCACGCACTGTTTCGTCGAATGTCGCCAGTGAAACTTTGTCGTTTTGCCGCACAATCGAATGGCCCAAAGTCGAGGCCATCCGCGCGGCGTACAACATCTTTTGCTGCGCGTCCTCGCCGTATCGCATCGAAGCACTGACATCGAGCACGAGATGGCAGACTAGGTTAGTCTCCATCTCGTACTGTTTGATGAAATATTTGTCGCGAGTGAAATACAGACGCCAATCGATGTGCCGCGGATCGTCGCCCGGCACATATTCCCGGTGCCCGGCAAACTCGACGGCAAACCCACTGGTCGGCGATTTATGCGCACCCGCCAATGTGCCCAGCACAAGCCCACGCGGCTCGATATGCCGATGAGCAATCCGGCTCAGCACAGATGGGTCGAGATATCGTGATAAGACGCTGTTTGCCATGCCGCCGGTCCTTGACCTTGAATCATCAACTAAGGCGAGCGGCAGACGAGAATTCACCCGTACGAAACCGTGGGCTAGCGCCCAATGGCACTCACTTTACCCACCCTTTGGGAGGGTCGGACGCAGTAGCGGCCGGGGAGGGTTCGCCGAAAGTCAACATTTGGGCGGCGAATCCAACTCCCACCCCTCCCCGCTCGTTCCTCGCGACCCTCCCAACGGGAGGGTGAAATCTAAAGTGAGTGCCATTGGGCTAGCGCCTAATGGCTCATTTTATCAGCCGGCACGCGCTAGCGTCCGGTTCCTTCAGGTAAACTCCCATCTGCCAATCGCCTAATTCCGCCATAATATGAGCTTGTTCGAATGAGTCAGCAAATGACAAAACGGAGTTGAATCCGCGCGGCATTGCCGGGCGATCCGCGGCCGTCATTCAAATTCAATCGTTACGTCGTCGGTTCGGTGGTGGTCCCGCATGCCGGGTGAATCTCCAAAGACAACAAGCTGGTCGGGCTGGGCGATCAAGATCGAGTTACCAGCGAGAACCAGATTGCCACCAGTTTGCCCGTGAAGATTCCGCAGCGCGACACGCCTTTGCATGTTGCCGGTTGTTTGATCGAACACGAGGATTTCGTCGCGAGTCGGCCAGAAGACGCTTTTGTTGTTTAATACGCCGCGTCCGTATCCTGAATCAGCCGGGTTGTTGGCAAGATGCCGCCACTGAATGCGGCCGGTCCGCGCATTGAGGCACCATAACGAATCTCCGCTCGCGAAGAGCCGCCCGTCCTTCGCCGCAACCAAATGCCGGATTGGCCGAGGCATCTCGCGGCGCCAGTTCACGATTCCTGAATACGAATCGATCGCCAAGATTTCGTTGGTGTCGTTCGCGGCAACGAAGACTTGTCCCATCTGAAACAAACAAGGTGTCAACGAGCGTTTCGAATGGTCGCTCAGTTCGACAAGGCTCTGTGTCGGCGACGTGGGATAAGTGACCACCCACTGCATCACTCCGTCGCTGCCGTTCAAAGCGGCGACCGCGCCCATTCCCGTTGCGTAGAAGACAGTGCCCTGCGCGAAAGTCAGCAAACTGTGTGACATGTAATTGTAACCGTCATCAAGATTCGATAGAGCCGCGCAGACATTACGGTTCCAGATCATCTTGCCGGTTTCGGCGTTCAGACAAACGACATTCGTTTGGCGGTCACGTTGGCTCTTCTTGATCGCGACAAACAAACGGTCGCCGTCCACGATTGGCGATCCTTCAAACGACCATTCCGGAGTTGCCATTTCAAATCTGCCGTCGACAACTCTTATCGCGTTCTTGGAAGTTGTGCCGAGTGAACTTGATTCGAGCGACCAGATCAGCTTGCCTTGGCCTTGTTCCAAATCGAGACAGACCAGCCGGTTGTCGGTGCGCAGCTCGTTTTCGGCTTTGACGGTCACGGGATAACCCATGCGTGCAAACAATCGTCCGTCCGCGACCGTCATTGTATAAAAAGGAACACCGACGACGTCTTTGGTGGGAACAAACCGTTCCGGTTCCATTTCGGGATAGATTGATCCGTCATCGACGCCCTGAACCGGCCACGCGGGCTTACCGGTCAGCAGGTGGACGGCAAAGATCGAATCCGCATCATTGACCAGCACCAGGTTTTTGTAGATGACCGGAAAATAACTCAGCGGCCCACGGTCTGGCAGAGCTTGCCGGGGCCGAATCGTGCGAAACCGATCACGATGGAACGGCAGTTTCCAACGGACGGAACCGACGTCAACTGTCGCCGGATAAACGCCATTGCGATCGGCGCGCTTGGCAAACGTGTTGATGCCGTTACGCGCCGCGCTCGGAATCTCGGCATCGAACGACGAAATCATTTCTTTCAGAATCTCGGCCAGTTTCCCGCTTTGGCCGGCTAACGAGCCGACGGAATCGGGATGGAGTTCCCGGAAAGCTTGCAACTCGCCGTTGGCCCGTTGTCGCGTTCCCTCGAACAAGCTGCACAGAATCAGACGCGCTCGGATATCCGCCAGCGGAATGTCGGTGTCGGGATAAATCAATTCGTGCGGCGTATCGGCCGTCTGCAATTCCGCCGGTATTGGAACGAGTTGCTGCCAATGCGTTCGCGCGGTTGACAGATCGCCGCGTTCCCAAGCGCGTTCGGCCAGTGCCCACAGCGCGTCGTCTCCGTAGGAA
>CAUZVF010000102.1:0-9620 GCA_963582955.1 Planctomycetota bacterium | reverse complement strand
TCACTTGCTTCAACACCGGGAGTGAATGCTTTGTAGTGCCCCAACCAAGTCATCACGTCGGCGTGCGGACTTCCGTGTCGGTCGTGACGTAGTGCGGCTTGCATGTAAACGACTCCTTCAATCAATTCAGCCTTCTTGAGATGCGGCATTGCATTGGATCGCCGTTCAAATTCATCTCGCGATATCCGGTCACCAGCCTCGAGCGGCAAAATATCGGGGATCACTCGGAGCTGCGGGATTGTTGGAGAATGAGTTATCGTGGCCATCGGCGTCACCTGAAACAGAATTGCGAATTCCTAGCATAGAGGGCCAAGTCATGCGAAGGTGGGTTTTGCAAGCTTAGTAGGCCCCATCATCGATTGTCCTTTTTGGGGGTCCCGCGCGGCTCGCGGAACCTACTCTATCTTACAAACAAAAAGTCATACGAATTCAGCAGAGTCCACAAAAAATCTTCGGTCGCTTGGCGTTTCGAGTCTTGCGAAAACAGACGTGTGGCGATTCTTCGTTCCTTTTCGGACGGAAGACGTCCAAGTGCGGTTAGTGTCAGGTTGCTGACAATTTGGTTGTTGCTCCGATTGCGTGCGAGCAACGCAGCGACGCGGCCGCTGGGACTGCCGATCTTGGCATCGATTTCGGGAGCGTTCATCATGTGCAATGTCTGAGCCATCGTGGGTTCGGTGGAGGCTCCGCATTCGCAGGGGTTCTTGCGTTCCGAGCGGCCGAACGTGTCGAGGAAATAGGACGGCAGCCGGTTGTCCCATAACTCGATCGCACGCGTGCCGTGAGGCAGGCCGGCGAATTGCTCGGGGACTCCGGTGACGTCGCAGATGGCGTCTAACAGCACGTTCGCCGGCAATCGCTTTTCGATGTGGTGTGAGAAGTTTTGGGCGTCGTTAAAATTGGTTGCGTTCGGGACGCTCGACAATTGATACACGCGCGACCGCATGATCTGCCGCATGATCGACTTCAGGTCAAAGTCGTTTGTGACGAGTTGCTCGGCCAAATATGTCAGCAAGGGTTCGTTCGTTGCCGGATTTGTCGAGCGGATGTCGTCGACCGGTTCGACCAATCCGCGGCCCATGTAATTCTTCCAGATGCGGTTGACAGCCAGTCGTGCGAAATAGGGATTGTCTGGCCGCGTAACCCACTTGGCGAGCACGACACGCGGGTCACCGGTTTCCAATCCGTCCGGAATCTTGCCGCCGGGCGGCTTCGTCGGCACGACCTCTTTCGTCAGCGGCATCGTCGTCTGACGGAATCCGGCGTGATAAATCAGCTCGCGATTGGCGTTCAGTTTTTTCAGTTGGATACCGTTGAAGAAACCCGACATGCCGTAAAAGTCGTGTTGTCCCCATTTCTCGAAGGGATGATGGTGGCATTGGGCACAATCCATACGAATTCCGAGAAATGCCTGGCTAACCGCCCGAGTCAGCGCTTCCTTGGTCCGCACCGCGCGGAAAAAGTTCACGGGGCCGTACTTCGCCGAGTTACCGGTGGCCGTCAGAATTTCCCGCGTCCATTGGTCGTACGGACGGTTGTCGATCATCTGCTGTCGCAGCCAGCGGTGAAACTCGTAGGCTCCACGGTCGCCGAGCGTCTCGCGGTCGACCAACAAAACATCGGCCCATCGCTGAGACCAATAATCGGTGTATTCGTCGCGGTTCAGCACCGCCTCGATGACTCGATCGCGTTTGTCGGGCCGATCGTCGTCGAGAAACGTAGTGACTTCTTCCGCACTGGGAAGAGTGCCAATGGCGTCGATAGACACACGCCGCAAGAACGCCGCATCATCACAGAGTTCCGACGGCACGATGCCCAGCTTTTGCAGCTTGGACCAAACAAGTTCGTCGATGCGATTGCGAACCGGTACGTCGGGGTAGTTCTTCGGAGAATTCGTCCTCGGCAAGATCACCCGCACGGACGCGACGTGTCCCATGTAATTCACGGTAATCGCCGCCTCGCCGGGAACTTTTCCCGTGCGAATGCGACCGGTCGCATCGACTTCGGCCACGACTTCGCTGTTGCTGGTATAGGCGGTCGCCGAAGTGACATCTCGGCGCGTTGCGTCGCTGAAGACGGCTGTTACCAGTACCTGCTGGTCAGCTCGCATGGCGAGCACCCGTTCGTTCGGTTCGACCTCGATACCGGTAACTTTGGGAGCGTTGTCGTTTCCCCACGGCATTCCCTGCCGCACCCATTGCGACAGCAGCAACTCATCCGCGGAACCAACTTCAGCCCGACGTCCGCCGCCGTGAGCCGCTTTGCCCGTGGATTTCAACACAAGCAAACTGCCGGCTGGATCACCGGGGAACACTCGCCGCGAGCGGCCCTCGCGTGTCAGAGCTTCAAAATCAGCCTGAGGATCAAATCCGAAAACCGACAACTTGAATCCGTTTTGCCCGGATTGCTTGCCGTGGCATCCGCCGCTGTTGCATCCCAGCTTCGAGAACAATGGAATGATGTCGTTCGTGAAATGAATGGGCGGATATTTCTCGAAGTCGCGAACGACCACCGGTACTAAAACTTCGCGTCCGGCGAATCGGATTGTGAGTTTCGTTTCACCCTCGAAAAGTCCATGAACGGCGGTCCCGTTCAATGCCGCGACGTGAGCTTCGCTTATCGAAATCTGACTCTGTCGAGTGGCGTCGATCAAGCGTCCGGAATTGGTCGTGGCCGTCACAAGCAGTTGCTGCTGACGGTTAGCTCCGCCGATTTGGATTTCGGCTGGGTGAACTGTCAATTTAATCACATGCTCGGACGTATCTTCTCCGGGCGCCGCGGTTTGGATCGAAGCGACGACGAAAGTTGCGAAAAACGTAGCCAATGCAAATCGGATGAGTCAGTCCTCAAGAACGGCTGACAACAGAGCGGGCAATCTTTATTCGCCAAGTATACAGCCACGTGGATGCGATCCTCAAGAT
Organism: Planctomycetota bacterium; assembly: GCA_963582955.1. Taxonomy (GTDB): domain Bacteria; phylum Planctomycetota; class Planctomycetia; order Planctomycetales; family Planctomycetaceae; genus CAUZVF01. Next base: position 6,699 of record CAUZVF010000102.1, on the reverse strand, counting down.
TAGGTCGAATAAGGAAAGCGCGTTCCACGTCTTGTCTGGGTACCGGGTACCACGCCTTCGATAGAAGAAGGCGTGTCGCGCAGCGACTGGAAACCGCTCTTGTGCGGACTATGCTGAGTGGATACTGCTAACCCGATTGACTACCGGCCCTGCGGTTTCCAGCGGCTGCGCCGCACGGCTTGTCTGGACGGCAAGACGTGGTACCCGGAGGATGGGTGCTTTGAATTGCCGTCGATGTCGGCAGCTCAATGGGTACCACGCCTTCGATAGAAGGCGTGTCGCGCAGCGACTGGAAACCGCTCTTGTGCGGACTATGCTGAGTGGATACTCCAAACCCGATTGGCAGCCGGTCCTGCGGTTTCCAGCGGCTGCGCCGCACGGCTTGTTCCAATCCGTGGTACCCGCGTAATCTGACGCTTATGAAAGCGCGCGAAACAAAACCTCGTCGCCGAGTCTATGACGATGATGGCGATTCGCACTTCATCACGTTTTCGTGCAATGGTCGGCGCAAGCTCCTGAATCAGGATCGCTGCAAGCGGATCGTCATTTCGAAGCTCGAATCGACTCGAGGAGCATACGATGGGTTGTGCTTTGGATTCGTCATCATGCCCGAACACGTCCATGTTCTGATTCGGTTTCGAGAAAAAGGCCAACTCTCGCTGTTCAAACAGGAATGGAAACGCCAATCGAGCGTCGCGCTGGTCGAACATTTCACGAAGACAAACAATCCTGTGCTGCAGTACGTCACGGACTCGGACGGACATCATCAGATGTGGATTCCAAAGCAGCACGATTTCAACGTGTGGTCGAGGAAGAAGGCGGTCGAGAAGCTGGAGTACATGCATCGCAACCCGGTCGAGCGCGGATTATGCGAGCAACCCGAAGATTGGCCGTTCAGCAGCGCGCGCTGGTACGCATTACTTCGATCGGTCGGTGTCACATTGACTCATATCGACGAATGAATGGGTCAAACCAATCGCAAGACGAATCGACCGGGTACCACGTCTGGCCTGGGCCGGGTACCACGCCTTCGATAGAAGGCGTGTCGCGCAGCGACCGGAAACCGCTCTTGTGCGGACTGTGACGAGTGGATATGCCCAACCCGATTGACCGCCGGTCCTGCGTTTTCCAGCGGCTGCGCCGCGCGCCTTGCCTGGACGGCAAGACGTGGTACCCGAAGGGTCGATGAGTACGAACAATCGTCGGTGACCAGTTTCCTTACTTTTCCCGCCGTCGATTTGCTATGCTCATATATGTGAGAATCCTCCACGCAACTGCTCAGGAATGATTGAATGCGTATCGCCGCAACCATAGTTCTGCTCGCAATCGCCGGGTTTGCGGCGGCCGACGATTCGACGGTGGCCCGGTATCGATTTGAGTCTCAGGAGTCCCTGTCAACGCAGTTGCAAATCGATGGAGCCCGTCTGCAATCGGACAGCGCGGGACCGTTGGTCAAACCAGTCGAGGCCATGAACTCCGGCAGCGTGACCTTCAACGGTAAGTCGGACATCGTTCATACAAAGCTGCCCAGCAACGCACAGGGGCTGGTCCACGATTTCACCTGGGAAGGCTTCTTCCTGATGCCAGCCAAGCATTCTTGTGATACCGACGGAGCTGTCGGCGACCGGTTTCTATCGAGTTTCCTCGACGACAAGGGCGGGAGCACTCGTGTGACGGTCGGGCTGTCGATGATCAAAGGCAAGAAACTGCCGCGTTTGTGTATCGCGCTGGCCGGTACGACCAATCACCATAAGGGGAAATTGCCCGTCGTCTCCGATGTGTGGCATCATTTCGCATTGGTCCATCAAGGAACGGGATCAGACGGCACGCTCACTTGGTATTTGGATTACGAGCATGCCGGCCAAGTGAAACTGACAGGCAAATCACCAAGGGATACGTTGCCTCCCGCAGGAACCGCTCCGTTTCAGATCGGCGCCCGATTGAAAAGCGGCGGCAAGGCGGACCGCGGATTTCAGGGATCGCTCGATGAGATTCACCTTTCCGGACGCGCTTTGAAACCGGACGAGTTTCTCCGCGTCCGAGAAGTCAGCTACGAACGAAACATCGCCGCAAACCTGTTTGAAAACGTTTCAAGTGCATTCGATTGGAACTTCAGCAAGTTGCCGGCCACCGAGTCGATCACTCTCGAAGCCGTTTCGTTCGCCGGTATACCCCGTCGTTTTACGGAACGAGGGTTTTCGGCTGAACGGCGTGGCGATGCTGTGTTGTCGGCAACTCATGAAGTCACTCTGCCTCAAGGAGAATACGAATTCCTGTTGCGTGCCGAATCTGACGCGATCCTGACCGTCGATGGGAAGCCACTCATCAAAGCCAACAACCTGATCCCCAATCATCCGCTCGGCGACTTGCCGCGCGGCCAGCGCGATTATGCGGCGTCCTTCACATCGGATGGGAAACCACACGAGTTTCAACTCGCAGCACGGTTTGCCGGTGAGCCAACGGAAAACTCGCACGATGTCATTGTTTGTTACTCGCGGAATGGATCGCGAGAGTGGCGATTGCTGGGACACTCGGCGAAGATGCCGATCAGTTCCTCCGGATGGTTGGGTTATCGCGGACGGTTGCAGAAGTATTACCGCTCGATCGACGCCGATCGACGTCACGCAGCCATCGAACGTGGCAACCGGTCATGGGACAAGCAGCACGAGCGCGACCGGCGGCTCGCGGAGAATTGGAAAGTTGATGCGCCGGCCGGTGATGGGAATCCTGTCGACCTGTTTCTTGAAGCGGGATTTGCAGCAGACAAGACGCAACCAACGGCGATTGTCGGCGACGAAGTTTTTCTGCGTCGCACGTCCTTGGATCTGCTGGGCCGCATTCCGACGCGCAACGAATACCGCGATTTCATCATCGACGAGCAGCCGACGAAACGCGACTATGCCATCGACCGGATGCTGGCGTCTGACGAATGGGCCGACGCGTGGGTGGGATATTGGCAGGACGTGCTGGCCGAGAATCCCTCGATCCTGAAACCCGATTTGAATAATTCAGGAGCATTCCGCTGGTGGATTCACGATTCGCTGCGCCGCAATCTGCCGATGGACCGCTTTGCCACCGAATTGATTTTGATGGACGGCAGCGACGAAGAGAATGGGACCGCCGGTTTCGCCAAAGCGGCACGCAACGATGCTCCGATGGCCATGAAGGCTCACATCGTGGTGCAAGCGTTTCTGGCCGTCGACATGAAATGTACGCGCTGCCATGACTCACCCAGCAGCCCATTGATGCAACGCGATCTGTTCAGCCTGGCGGCATTGCTGAATGAAGACCCCATCAAGATTCCGTCGACGAGTGTCATTCCTCAGCTCCCAGGAGGCCGAAAGCCAGGAGTCACCAGTTCGTTGAAACCGGGCGACACAGTCCAACCAGGTTGGTCACTGTCGTCGATCATCCCGGAATCCGACTGGGACGAATCGACCTCGCAAGGCAATCCAAGAGTACAACTTGCCAGCATCATCACGACTCCAAAGAACCCGCGATTCAGCGACGTCATCGTGAATCGCGTGTGGAAACGGTTGTTCGGAATCGGACTGATCAACGCCGTCGACAACTGGTCGGACGTCGCGGAAGCCACGCATCCCCAACTGCTGCGTTATCTCAGTTGGAAGTTTGTCGAATCGGGATACGACTTGAAGCAACTGGTCCGTTTGATGGTTACGTCCGCCGCCTATCAACGCGCCGTTGCGGGCGCGCCCACCGGCGACGATCAGCAGCCAGAGTTCGCAGCCCAATTTCGCCGACGGATGACGGCCGAGCAATTAGTGGACTCGATTCATACGGCCGTCGGCAAACCGTTTGACTCGGAAGAGCTAACGTTTGATCCCAACAAATCCCGCGGCTTCCTGAATCTCGGACAACCGTCGCGCGCGTGGCACATGACGTCCATGTCGAACGAACGCGACCGGCCTGCTTTGGCAATGCCGGTCAACCAGTCGATCGTCGATGTGCTGTCAACATTCGGCTGGCGCGAAACTCGGCCCGATCCGCTAACCGACCGCGATCATGAACCAAATCCGTTGCAACCGTTAATGATTGCCAACGGGCTAATGTCACAGCGAATTCTGCGTTTGACCGAGGAAAGTCCGCTGACCGAATTGTGTTTGGAAGACCAGTCGGCCGAAGAATTGGTGCGGGAACTGTTCGTCGCCACGTTGTCGCGACAACCGGACGCCGACGAGCAAGCCGTGTTTGTCGAATTGATCGGCGATACGTTCAGCAAACGCCGTACGGGAAAACCGAAACCCAAAATCGAGAAAAGGAAGCGTGCCTACGTCGACTGGGACAAACACCTGAAGGCCGAAGCCAGCGTCGAGATTCTGGCCGCCGAGAAACTTGTGCGCGAGGGAGAACCGCCGACAATACGACTGACAAAGGATTTCCGCGAACGTTTCGAAGACGCCGTGTGGGCGCTTGTTAACTTACCGGAATTTGTATTTGTGCCATAAAGAAATTGTTGAGATCGCCGAGGCACGTCATTTGAAGTCCATCAACCAGTAAAGAGGGCACCGAGGATGGCTCAAACATATACTGCTGTCATACAACAACGCGACGCGTGGTGGATCGGATGGATCGAGGAAATCCCGGGAGTCAACTGTCAGGAAAAAACGAAAGACGAGCTTCTGATTACCCTTGAAGTCACTCTGAAGGAAGCTCTGGAATTCAATCGAGAGGAAGCGCGGCGGGCGGCCGGCACTGAGTACCACGAAGAGCTGATTCAAATATGAAGCGGGTCGCTCTCATCAAGCATCGTCGTAAACAGGATTGCGAGCTAATCCGCGAAGGAGCCAAACATTCTTGGTAGGGCAATCCGTCAAACAACAGTCGAACGGCTGTTCCGCGACACAGCGAAATCGACGATCATCTTGCACGTTAGATTTGTCGTGACTTGGGAATCTCTGATCCATAGATTTGTCATCATTTGACGAGAACGCGATTTATTATTCAGGACGAGCATGTCCGAGGATCAAAAACACAATCTCAGCAGCGGCCAAAGGACTTGATCGAACTTTGCGACCAAGTTCTGGGGTCTGAAAAGTAGAGATGGTGCCATGAGCGAACTTGGTAGCGAACCCAATACCGGCCGAGCGAAGACGACCGTCGCGATATCGTTATTTCTCGTCGCAATCGTTGGTATCTATTTTGGTGCCTATGCAATCATGATGCGGCCGATTGTGCAAACGTCGATGTCGATCACGTCCTTTCATTCAATCACTGAAACGACCAAGATTCCTCATTACGGATACATAAATATGGGTAGCTTTGGATATCGTATCACGAAAATCGTCTTTTCGCCCGCACATCAGTTGGATCGAAAACTTCGGCCCAAACTGTGGGCACCGGAAATGAAAACCGACATATATTGATCTCAAAATCGTTTGAACTCAGATTTCAAGCCTGATGAGCACAATTACTTGCCGAGAGTGCCGAGGTCCAAGGTGACATATCAATCGAGAGCCAATCGACGCGATTTTTTGAAAACGGCTATGTTGAGTGGTGCGGTCGCGGGATCGACTTCATTTCTCCACGCGGCACCGCATGCTCCCAAGCTCGGCGGCAAAGCCAAGTCGGTCATTTTCCTGTGGCTGGGCGGTGGGATGTGCCATGTCGACACGTTTGATGCGAAGCCGACGATTGGTGATCCGAAAATCAAGAAAGCGGGATCGGCGTATCCCAGCATTCCAACCGCGATCAAGGATGTTCGCGTGTGCGAGCATCTAAAACGCACGGCCGACATGCTGGACCGGGCTGTTTTGATGCGGTCATTGACTCATGAGTTGTTTCAACTGCACGCCGAGCCGACGAATTTGTTCAAAACCGGGCGGCCGATTAGTGGGACGATTGTGTATCCGTCGATTGGGTCGCTGATTAGTCACGAATTGGGTCCGAGGGAAGAGGGCGTGCCGGCCTACATCGTGATGGGTTATCCCAACGTCACGCGCGGTCCAGGATTTCTGGGCGCCAAATACAGTTACATTTATCTGACCGATACGGAAGCCGGTCCGGCCGGAATTCGCCGGCCGCTTGACGTGACCGACGTGCGCGAGCGGCGACGACGGGAAGTGCTCGACAAGTTGCGTAAAAAATATGTCGCTAGGAATGCGGGCGACTCGAAGATCAAGAACTACAACGCATCAATCGACGAGGCCTTCCGCATGGCGGGTCCCAAGTTTGCAAGCGTATTCGATCTGAAGAACGAACCCGATGACGTGCGAAATCGTTACGGCGACGAATTCGGCCAACGTTGCCTGTTGGCACGGCGACTGATCGACAACGGCGTTCGGTTCGTTGATGTCTCGTTTAATCTCAATTTCTTGAATGGCACCGGCTGGGACACTCACGGTGACGGACAGACAAATCAGCACAAGTTGATTCAGGGACTGGACCAGTCGTTGACCGCGTTGATCGAAGACCTCGACCAGCGCAATCTGCTGGATGAAACGCTGGTAGTGGTCGCCACCGAATTTGGACGTCCACCGGAATTCGACGGGGCGGGAGGACGCGGGCATCAGTCGAAAGCCTTCAGCACCGTCCTGTTCGGCGGTGGAATCAAATCGGGCCGGGTTATTGGCAAGACTGACGACTTGGGAAAGACGGTTGTCGAGCGACCAATCACACTGCCCGACTGGCACGCGACAATCCACACGGCAATGGGAATCGATCCGGGCAAAGAGTTATACG
>CAUZVF010000101.1:0-9658 GCA_963582955.1 Planctomycetota bacterium | reverse complement strand
ATTTCGGCCCTTTCAGGGCAACGGTCTCCCAAACATGCGGTTTCAATTCTCCTAGGTCGTTAGTCTTCCTGATTTGCAACGTCGATTTTCTGGTTTAGTAACAGCGCACGCACAAAGTGCGGCGGCGGCGAGCCGTACGAAATGACCGTATCGTGATAGCGCTTTAGTGTAAAGGCGTTGCCCCATTCTTTTTCGGCGGCCCGCCGGATTTCACGATGCTCTTGATAGCCCACGAAATAAGTCGAGAGTTGCGTCGAAGTGAGGCGCGCGCGAGTCCATTTGGCGGCGGCTTCACGTTCTTCCTGAAAAGTGTCTTCCATCATCAATTTCATCGCTTCGGGCCGGCGCATGCCGTCGACGTGAATCGCCTGATCCAACATCGCGTTGGCGATCGATCGCAAATACCATTTCAAAGTAATCAGCCGCATCAGAGGGTCGCGGTCGAGGAAACCCTCTTCCGACATCATCTGCTCGGTGTAGCAAGCCCAGCCTTCGACGAAGACGCCCGATGACAATACGGCTCGCAGCTTGCTGGGATATCGATTGGAAAACGCCAATTGCAGAAAGTGGCCGGGCATGGCTTCGTGAATCGTCAGGTTGTGCACCGAGCGTATGTTGTATTCACGCAGAAACGAGCGGCTCTGTTCGTCGTTCCAATTCTTCGGCAGCGGTGCAACGGCATAGTAAGTTTTCAGACCCACTTCCAACGGCCCCGGAGAATCGCAATAGGCAAACGAAACTCCGCGTTTGAATTCGGGCATGATGATGATGTCCAACGGGTCCGCCGGAACGCTGATCAAGTCTTTGGACTTGATGAACTTTATCGCAATTTCAAGCGACCGCTTCGCCGCGCGTACCACACCGTCACGCGACGGCATCTCGGCATACGCGAGTTCCAACACCGATTCGATCACCCGTTGCTGGAGTTGTCGATCGGGATCGTCCGGCAGTTTTTCATTGGCGTGTTTCTTGAGATAGATGGGGCGGGCGATGTCATACATTTCCGCCCGCACACGTTTCAGTTCACTTTCGGCGCGGTTACGGATTTGTTGACGCGTCATGGTTGTTCCAAGAATCAACGAAAGTTTTTTGTCATAAAGTCGCGGTCCGAGTCGAAAATCTCCTCCCGCATTCGGAAGCAGTTCCTTTTCCAACCATTTTTGCTGCTGCTCAACAGCGTCGGTCGCTGTTTCGACGGCATTGTCCAAATTCTTCCGATCTGCCCCGGTTAATCGGTCCCTATGAGGACGAATCATGTTGTCGATGATGCTCTGCACACCTCGGTTCTGTTTGATGGCCGTTTCCGCATGGACGGCCGGGACTCGCTTGGGCTCCAACGTGGCGCGAACCTGCCGATAGAAGCGCGGAAGTTGACCGAGACGCGCTGCGGCGGCGACCAAGCGTTGCTCGATCGGTGCGAATTCACGCGCCATCAAGCTATAAACCGAGCCTCCCGCCAACTGCGTGTATTTCACCGGATTCCAAGCCCATTCCTGCAGCGTGTCGAGTTGCCATAACCACTTGTCCAATTCATTGCGAAGCAGCACATAGTCGACTTGGTTGTTTCGCGATAACTGGGAAGGATCCATCTCGTCGAGCCGTTTCATGTAAGCGCGGCAAAATTCACGCTCGCGCCGTCGCGACTCGTCGCTCACATCATCGAGCAAATTGTCAAACCGATGATCACCGATCAGTGTCGCGCCGATCGGTGAGAGTGCTGGAAACTCGTCAAGAAACCGTTTCGATAGTTGCTGAAACTTTTCATCCATTGGTGTTCCCTTGGACGAATTTGTGCCGGCGCTTTCGGTCGTTTGGACGCGTAATTGCTGAGCCAGATCGAGCGAATAGTCTGTTAATATCGCATCCATTCCCGCATCGGCGGCTTTCTTCCAATTGGCTGGCGTCCGGCCGGCGACCGTCGGCCCAGCAATGAAAGCACGCTTCTTCGCGGCGTGAACGCGACCAATTTCTTTCGCGGACGGGACATATCGGAAATAAACCCAATCCGACTCTTCATCTTTCAACGCCATGGGAAACCCGGCGGGCGTGTTGGCCAGACAAGCAACGTGTGCCTTCGCATCGGCGGTTCGCAATTTACGACGAATGCCAGCGTCCCGGATCGTCGTTCCGATGAACAACAAACGATCCAAAACGTGATGTGACTTGGCAGCTTTCACCGTATCCGCTTCGATGTTGGCAGCCTTCAGATCGACCGCGATCAATACGTTCGATTCAGGATGCTTGGCGACTTCGGCGAGTACTTCTTCCCATGTTGGGATTCGTTCGCCTCGAAATGCCGGACTGAACCAGCCGCCGGCATCAAGTTTCTTCATTTCATGCAGAGTCAATCGGCCGACGGCTCCAGAACCGTCGGTTGTCCGATTGACCGTGCCATCGTGGACGCAGACAAGGTGCCCATCTTTCGATCGCCGGACATCAACTTCGAATCCGAGCCTCAATTCCAAGCAAGCTCGAAAGTTGGCCAGCGTGTTTTCCGGAGCGCGACGCAACAATCCACGATGGGCCACGACCAAAGTCTGAGCCGGCAACGACTCTGTTCCCGATCCCATCACAAGACAAGCCATTATTGCAATGGTGGCAATTCGCATGCGGGTTCCTTCAATGATTGATGTCATTTGAATTTCAGATGGTGGCCGAATTCACGCTATTGTCAGGCAACCGGCACGCTGTGCAACTGAACCAATTGGAATTGATCCGACAGACTCCGTGATTCCTTGAACAATTGTAAGAAAATCCTTGGACACGCTGCTTGAAGTTGATATATTGCCAAGGTCGCGGGCCGCACGTCACTGATGTGCGGCCCCGTTTTTATGCGACGACCGCGAACGGGCCCATTGACAGCGTTTCCCAGTTTATGGAGCCCTCATGGAGATCACGAACCACGCGGTCCCTGAAATCAAATTCGCCCACCGCATTCTCGTCGTCGACGATTACGCTCCGACGGCAAACGCGATCAAGGATTATCTTGAAGAGCGAGGTTACTCGGTCACGTTGGCGAAAGACGGCGGACAAGCACACTCCGAATTCGCCCTTGCCAAGCCCGACGTCGTGGTGCTCGATCTGATCCTGCCCGGCGAGAGCGGTTTTGAAATCTGCGATCGCATCAAACGAATTCACGAACATATCCCCGTCATCGTTTTGTCGGCCATCCCCATGCAGAAGTCAAAGCGGTTGGCTCTTTCGATCGGAGCTGACGCTTACATGGTCAAACCCTGCGACCCTGAAAAATTGATGCAAACGATCAACCGGATCTCACAACGAAACTGGTTGCAATCGCGCGAGCCGAAACCAAAGCGCGACAGAACTGAAAACCGCATCCACTTTGATTGTGAATGTGGCAAGAAACTGAAAGCCCGATTAGCTCATCGTGGCCGGACAATGATTTGCTCGGACTGCGGCAACAAACTGATCGTTCCATTCCGTGACTGAAACAAGTAGGTCCCGCGAGCCGAGCGGGACCCGGAAACGGCCTGAAACTGAAATATTCCCGGCCTCGCTCGGCGCGCGAGACTTACTTTCAAACTAACGTCAAGAGCCACTTTACAAACTCGACTTGCACGAAAGCGAGAACCACCAATGCCAGCACTTTTGATTCAGTCGGGATCGTTAAAGGGACAAAAACTCGTTTTGCCCAAGGAAACTGACAGGGACGTCGTCATCGGCCGCGACCGCGGATGCGACATTCAGTTGACATTGGGAGAAATCAGCCGAAAACACTGCATGATCCGCATGACGCGCGACGGGCTGTTTGTGCGCGACCTTGGCAGCGCCAACAAAACTTTTTTGAACGAGCGTGCGATCGACGGTGAAGTTCGAATGAAACCGGGAGACCACTTGCGCGTTGGTTCGATGATTTTTGAAATCATGTCGGGGCTGAGCGAATCGAGCATCGTCTTTTGGCTCGGTGACGAAGATGATGACGCGTCATCGACATCAGATGACACAACAATTGTCAAAGGCCGCCCACAAACGGTGGCGTCGGGGAATCGGAGTGCAGAGAGAACAGCCTCGAAGTTGCCAAAGAAAACCACAAACATATCTTCTCGCAAGAAAATCAAATCCATCGCCGAACAAGGCAACGAGATCATCCACGAGTATCTCGAAAGCATCAAAGAGAGCCAGTGACGGCGCACTAACATGCCGCGTGTCCTCACCATTTGATTTTCTTCCGCGATCAATGCATCATCAGGTACGCTCATTTTCCGATTGGGCGTCAATTCGGATTTGAAAACAAACAGTAATCGATGGTGCATTTGAAATTGGATCGACATGAGATGGTGCGCGAAGCTTTCGGCGATTTTGGTTCTATTGGCTCTATATTCAGTTCGAACCGCGTCGGCGGATGACGGACCAAATATCCTATTCGCGTTTGCCGACGATTGGGGGCGATATGCGAGTGCTTACCGGATTGGAGAAAACGATCAAACACCGAACGCCGTGGTGAAGACTCCGCACTTCGATCGCATCGCACGGGAAGGTGTTCTGTTCACAAATGCATTCGTGAACGCTCCGTCGTGTACGCCCTGCCGAAGCTCGCTGCTTTCCGGTCAGTATTTCTTTCGGACCGGACGCGGAGCGATTCTGCAAGGTGCCATCTGGAATTCAAGCATCCCGACTTACCCTCTGATCCTGAAAGACAATGGCTATCACATCGGACACTCCTATAAAGTTTGGAGTCCCGGTTCGCCGCGAAATGCTCCGTACGGAGCCGCCGCGACAGCGTACAACAAAGCCGGAAACCGCTTCAGCCGGTTCTCGCAATTTGTCAGCCAAGCGAAAGACCACGAAGCCGCGAAACAAGAACTTTATGAGGAAGCGAAGTCAAATTTCCGCGACTTCCTGAAAGATCGAAAAACCGGAGAGCCGTTCTGTTACTGGTTCGGGCCCACCAATTGTCATCGCAAGTGGGTCAAGGGTTCTGGTAAGAAACTGTGGGGCCTCGACCCGGATGACCTGAAAGGCAAACTGCCCGGTTTCCTTCCCGACAACAAAGTCGTGCGGCAGGACTTCTGTGATTTTTTGGGTGAGGTCCAGGCATTCGATGCCGGTCTGGGAACGTTGATTGCCGAATTGGAACAAATCGGTGAATTGGAAACCACATTGATCGTCGTTAGCGGCGATCATGGGATTCCCGGTTTTCCGCGCGGCAAATGCAATCTCTACGACTTCGGAGTCCACGTGCCGTTGGCCGTTCGGTGGGGAAAGCAAGTTCCGGCCGGTCGCGTCGTTGACGACTTTATCAACTTGATGGATCTCGCACCGACATTTCTCCAGGCGGCCGGATTGAATCCGCCCCAGGTCATGACGGGACGTGGATTCGTCGACATCCTGAAATCAGACAAACAAGGCCAAGTCGATGCGACGCGTGATTACGTGGTTGTCGGACGTGAGCGACATGTCGCCGCCGCGCGGACCGACTTTCTGCCGTATCCTCAACGGGCGATTCGCACCAAGGGTTTTCTGTATATCAGGAACTACAAACCCGATCGCTGGCCAATGGGCACGGGAGCAGGATTTGGACGGCCCGCGGGTGACTTTCCATCTTTCGACGTACTGGAAAACAACACTTTCGGTGCGTTTGGTGATCTCGACGCAAGCCCCACGAAGGCTTGGATCATTGTGCATCGCGACGATCCTGGCGTGAATCGCTATTTCGATTTTGCGTTCGGCCTCCGCCCCGCCGAGGAACTTTATGATCTCAAGAAAGATCCACACCAAATGCACAACGTTGCCGACGACCGATCGTACGCCGGGCGGCGCAAAGAACTTTCCAATCGGTTGGCAAAACTCCTGAAGTCCAACAACGATCCTCGCGTGACCGGCGATGGCAGCACGTTTGACAAGCCACCGTTCAGCGGAAAACTGGGGCGCAAACGCTAACGGAACGAAGAAAACATATCATGCCCGTACCGTTTATCGAGTCTGACGTTGCCGTCCAATTCATCGACAGCAGGCTGGACCAATTGCGCCATATCTTGGACGAATTCCCAAACGACAAGTTATGGGAACGGCCACAGGACGGCATGCTCTCGCTGGGCAATTTGATCTGCCATGTCGCGGGTTCGATGCGTGATTGGTTCGAAAACGGGCTGGCTCAACAAACATGGACACGTGATCGACAATTCGAATTCGACCGGAACGGTGGCATGAATCAATCGGAATTGACCAGTCATCTGGACGCAACACGAACCCATTGCAATCAGTTTCTTAGCGAAATCTCGGCCGACAATTGGGATGATTCTCGGGTGTTTCGATCGAAAACGTACACAGTGCGTGACATAATCCTGCACCAACTCGAACACATTTCTTATCACGCCGGCCAAGCGGCATTCCTGAGAAGAATCGTCGGCAATCTTCCTCCGGCTGATTAAGGAGTGTGCGACGAACATTTCCGATTCGATTGATATCTTGATGTTGCTGGATTCGCAAGAATTCAGGTTGATTGGGATGCTTGGACGACCGAATTCTTGCGAATCCGGCTACGGAACTTTGCTTAAAGAACGGTATTGCCGTCAAACAAGGAACAGTCTCCATGAAGGCGTTGGTCAAACAGAAATCCGAACCGGGACTCTGGCTGCAGAACGTGCTGGAACCGGACATCGGTGTGAACGACGTGTTGATCAAGATCGACCGGACAGGAATCTGTGGGACCGACGTCCATATTTATAACTGGGACGAATGGGCCAGCAAGACGATTCCCGTGCCGATGGTTGTCGGGCATGAATTCGTTGGCGAAATCGTCGAGGTCGGATCAAACGTCTCCGACTTCTTCCCCGGAGAAATCGTCAGTGGTGAAGGACATGTGGTGTGTGGGCGTTGCCGCAACTGTCTCGCGGGACGCCGGCACCTGTGTGCCGATACAAAAGGCGTTGGCGTCAACCGTCCCGGAGCGTTCGCCGAGTACATCTCTTTGCCGATGACCAACGTGTGGCATCATCACGATTCCGTCGATCGCGATGTCGCGTCGATCTTTGATCCGTTTGGAAACGCCGTACACACGGCGTTGTCGTTTCCCGTGCTTGGCGAAGACGTGCTGATCACCGGAGCCGGACCGATCGGAATCATGGCGACCGCCGTCGTCCGTCATGCGGGAGCACGTTTTGTCGTCGTGACCGACGTGAATCCATTTCGTCTGGAACTCGCCAAGAAAATGGGGGCGACACTGGTTCTGGATGTTCGCGAGCAATCGATTGCCAAAGCGCAGAAACAGCTTGGCATGACGGAAGGATTCGACGTTGGATTGGAAATGTCGGGGAATCCCGCCGCGTTCCGCTCGATGCTCGACAACATTTGTCACGGCGGAAAGATCGCGATGCTCGGCATTCCGTCCGAGGAAATGGCAATCGATTGGAATCTTGTTGTTTTCAATATGCTGACGATCAAAGGCATCTACGGACGGGAAATGTACGAAACCTGGTATAAGATGACCGTGATGTTGCAGAGCGGGCTGGATATCTCGCCCGTCATCACGCACCGATTTCACGCCAGCGAATTTGAAAAGGGATTCGAAGCCATGAGGTCGGGGCAATCGGGCAAAGTGATTCTCGACTGGAAGAACTTCTAACAAATTGTGAAATGCTTACTTCCTCGTTTAACGGCAAGCCGTAGGCGACTGCGTTTCGTTGTGTGAATCGAATTCCACATCCGCAATCGCCTACGGCTTGCCGTTAAACGCGGCGAATCGAATCGAGAAAGTTTTCGCACCGTTTCTCACAGGGAGTTTCTGAGAATGTTCGACGCAGCCGCTGGAATGATCACGGGTGTGCTGGAAGAGATTCGCGAACGAGGTCTCTATAAATCCGAACGCGTGATTTCTACGCCTCAAGACGCTCGTATTCGTGTTGGCGACGCGGAACCCGTTTTGAATATGTGCGCTAACAATTATCTTGGGCTGGCCGAACACTCCGATATCGTTGCAGCCGCGCACGAAGGGCTGGACCGTTGGGGTTACGGACTGTCATCGGTCCGATTCATTTGTGGAACTCAAGAGATTCACAAAGAATTGGAAGCAAAGATCAGCGAATTCCTCGGAACGGAAGACACGATTCTGTATACGTCCTGCTTCGATGCGAACGGCGGGCTTTTTGAAACGCTGCTGTCCGATCAAGACGCCGTCATCTCGGACGAGTTAAATCATGCCAGCATCATTGATGGTGTCCGGCTGTGTAAGGCTGGGCGGTTTCGCTACAAAAACAGCGACATGAGCGAATTGGAATCGAAGCTGAAAGATGCTCAAACGGCGCGGTTGCGGCTGATTGCCACGGACGGCGTGTTCTCGATGGACGGCTACATCGCCAAGCTGCCGGAGATTTGTGATCTCGCCGAAAAGTACAACGCCATTGTGATGGTCGACGATTCCCACGCCGTCGGATTCATGGGCCCTCGCGGCCGCGGCACTCACGAATACCACGACGTGATGGACCGCGTTGACATCATTACGGGAACTCTTGGGAAAGCGCTCGGCGGCGCGAGTGGCGGATACACCAGTGGCCGCAAAGAGATCATCGAGCTGTTGCGTCAGCGCTCGCGCCCGTATTTATTCTCGAACTCCGTCGCACCACCCATCGTTGCCGCGTCAATCAAAGCCATTCAATTACTGAGCGAGTCGACGGAATTGCGAGACCGCTTGGAATCGAATACGAAGTTTTTCCGAGGACGAATGACGGAACTTGGATTCGACATTTTGCCCGGCGAGCATCCGATTGCGCCGATCATGCTTGGCGAGGCGAAACTGGCCAGCAAGATGGCTGACGCGCTACTCGAAAAAGGCGTCTATGTGATCGGCTTTTCGTATCCGGTTGTCCCACACGGCAAGGCTCGAATTCGCACACAGATTTCCGCAGCTCATACGCAAGCGGATCTGAAATTTGCGATCGAGCAGTTTGTCGCCGTCCAAGACGAACTGGGTTTGTAGACAGCCGCATCAGAATCTGGTTCTGAGGTTATCGGGTTTCTCCCTGGTTCCCTAGCAGAGCTAGCAGAGCTTGGGAACGAGAGAACGATGAGAGCAAAGCGAGTTTGCGCGCGATCGCGAACCTGCCGATCAAGATGTTGTTGCTGAACTGTTTCGCGTCATCAACGAGACCACGACCAGCGTCAGAAATCCCAACGGAATTGTCACAATTCCCGGTTGGCTGAATGGCACGATTGCGTTTTGGGGGTCGATTCCATAGACACCCGCGAATGTGTCGGCGCTGAGCAGGATCCAGGCCAACGAACTTGTCATGCCGACGAAGATGGCCGCGATGATGCCTTGTTTGGTGGTGCCTTTCCAGAATAACAACATGACCAGTGAGGGAAGATTCGCCGAAGCCGCGACGCTGAAGGCCCAGCCGACCAGGTAGCTGACGTTCATGCCTTTAAACAGGATGCCGAGCGCGATGGCAATCGCTCCGACGACGACCGATGTGATCTTGGCGATGCGGACTTGTTCGTGGTCCGTCATCTTCATGCCAAAGACGCTCTTCAACAAGTCGTGCGCGACGGCACCGCTGGATGCCAAGATCAGACCGCTGACCGTTCCCAACACTGTTGTGAAAGCAATGGCCGAAATGATTGCGAACAACATCTCACTCATGCTCTTGGCCAGCAGCGGGGCCGACATGTTGCTGTCCGTCACGTCCATCGAACCGCTGGT